>CAJURF010000087.1 GCA_910588825.1 uncultured Lachnospiraceae bacterium | reverse complement strand
CAGCGGTCACAAAGACCGCTAATAAAAAACTTACACATTTAACTTGACAAACCCAGACATTCTATCTTATGTCTCCTGCTGTTTTTATTTTTTTGTGGAGCAATTGCGGGGGGATTCCTATCAAGTCACGAGTCTGGGCAGAATAAACAAAACGGAGCTCAAAACCGTTTTGAATTCGCTCCTTATTTGTTTATTCTGCCCAAACTCTGGCTGTGGAATAATCGGCGTTTTTTCAGACATGTTACGCTGCGGTGGCAGCTGTAGAAAATTTTATGCGTGGTAGATATTTTTTGTCTGCCGGGAAGGATTCACCCTCTTAAATCTTATGGCCCGTTCGGGTGTGGTTTCAAGACAATCCTCATCACTACTATTATCTTCATCAAAAAACTCAATACGGCATAGTCATATTTTCCGCTCTATCTTCAATTGGTTTACTTCCTCAAGGGAAAGACCTGAAATATCTGCAATTTCTTCCAAAACATATTTCCCCGCTGCCAGCATACGAAGCGCTGCTTCTTTCATACCGTCTTTTCTTCCCTTCTTTATCCCCTCTTTTAAAGATTCATTTCTCATATCTTCCATAATGCGGCACATCTCGCTCACTCCTTTTGGATTTTCTTTTAGATACCGGGTTCTCTCTGCCATCAGTTTATAATTCATATCCGATGCCTGTGTACAGTTAAAGTCATGCATGAGTTTTCCCAGTTTGGTCTCTCCCCGGTATTCTCCATTTACATACAGGATATGTTCCCCATCCTCAAAGGGTTTTCCCGTGGCAAGGTTAATCCTCTCTATGGGATATACCGGTTCGCCTTTGCCGTAGAAATCTTTCTCTGTTATGAAGATCGTGTACGTGTCCGGCAGTTCTTTGAATTCCTGCCCGGAATGCAGATTTTCTACATCCATCACACTGGAATGATATCTGGCCCTGTGCGGGTCTGCTCCCTTTTCCTGCCTCTGGATCTCCATGTCATATCTTTTTCTGGCTGCATCTGTTCCGTATGCGTCCAGGCAGATTGAACGCGCCCCTGCCAGCCTTTTCATATCTTTCTGCGTTTCGCAGCCAATAATAGTCAAATCCTGCTTATCTATGATAATGCGCAATACAAATTCTGCCAGCGGTATATTATCCTTGAAAAGGCAGCGCATAAAATCGTCGTCCATAGGCCGCAAATCACGCAGTCTCTGTAAATCTTCCTGATGCTGCTTTTCTTTTGCTGTCAATTTCCCACCTGCCTTTCTCGTTATTATAGTCTCATATTAGCACAAACCTTCCTATTTTACAAGCCAGAAGCCATGCCTCCGCCGCTCTCACATGATGGCCGCTTCCACAAACCGCAGAGACAATTTCCCCACAAATGACAATATAAATGAAATTTTCAGCAGATGGCAGTATGGATTTCTATGTAATGTAATAGTAAGATTACGAAAGACAACTTGAGAAATCCAGCTATTACAGCAGAAACAAAGGAGGACATAACTATGACCAGATCACAATTGATACTGGATGTCATTAATAAGAAAAACACTTCATACCTGCCCAGCCAGTGTACCTTTTCTTCCAGGTCGAAAAAAATCGAAGTGGCCGGGTATCTGGGGCTGACAGAGGATGAAGTGGATGTTTATCTGGGAAACCATATTAAATTTACAGCAATACTGGATGATATTATCCAAGTGGACAAACTGGACCCCCACAGGATGAAGGCCGCACGGGACGCAGGCCGTTACCTGGATGTTCCCGGCGAAGATGGTATGATATACGATCTATGGGGAATGAAGTATAACGTCAATGATGGAGGTTACTTTAATTACTGCCATCCTCTGCAAAACTGCGACGAGGACGACTCCCTGCTGGACGATTATCACGCTCCGGACATCACAGATATGGATACTTTATTTTCCATTGCGGAGGAAGATCTGAAACAATACGGCAGCGATTTTCTTGTGGAATTAAGCGGGTATAACGGCATTTGGGAAAAGGCGGGATTCCCCGCCTTTTTTAACTGCTTATGTTCAAAAACCCTTTTTAACGTGTTTCCTGAATCCACTTACGAACATCTTTCACCCAGCAGCCGAACCGATCAGGATCGTTCTGGCAGGTATGGGTATCTTTCAGAATAATCTCTGCGCAGTTTTCTTTTGTATTATTCAGCATATGTTTCACATATCCTTCCATGAATTCTGTATTATCCGGAAGATAATTGTTCAGGTAGTAGGAGGGATTGGGCTTCCAGGAATACACTGCTTTTTTGCCAATGCCGGCCGCGCATTTTTCCACATCTGCCCAGGGAGATACGGAGATGCGTCTGATGGGCTCAATCTTGAAGATGTACGGCAGTTTATTATCCGCCGGCTCACAGCATCCGTAGGCGGTGAGTCCGAACCGGTCTGCCACCTTCTTTTCATGCTGCATCACGAATTCCCAGTGCTGTTCCGGTCCTACCATGGTGAATTCCTGGGACTCTGTGAATCCGAAGAAATCCTTCAGATCTGTACACACCCTGTCGTCATTGGGCAGTTCATGGGTAAAGCTCTGTCCGCCGGAGCCGCTGTATGCTTGATTGCCGTTACAGGTCAAAAGCCCCTGCTCCAGATACTGATCCAGCAGGCCGTTGTAGCCGTCTTCCATAATCTGCATTGCCTCGTGAAGCATCTCTGGTTCTTCATAGATATCGTACATTACCTGCTCCAGACCGCGGAAGTCAGAATACGTCTCCATCATGGCAATATAGAGATATTTCAGCCCCACCAGCCGCACATCCAGAATATCTCCCAGAACATCCTGATGCAGTTTCAGCTTCTCCATGGTCTCTTTCTCATGATAGATGACTTCCGGGGTACCCAGTCTGGACAGCTGGCTGGGTTCTTCCAGGATCGGCTCAAAGTGCTTTGCCCCATCGTCAAACATAAAGTCTTTCTTCCACGCCAGCGGCACATCCCCCAGACAATTGTCACGGAAGCTCACATTGGCAAAAGCGGAATTTGTATGGTTTGGATTCAATTTGTCCCAGCCTGTATCAGTAATGATTTTCCTCACTTCCCAGATATTGGTTACCGGCACATCGTCGTCAATGACATTTGCCCGGAATAATCTGGCCCGCAGAAGCCACTCCATCTCCCTGGCTTCTTCACACTCACACTTTAACGATTCCGGTGTGATAATCTCTCTCCAGGACATTTCCGGGAATACGGCGATTACAGGGTCTGTGGTCTTCAGATCATTGTGGTTATACCACAGCTCTTCCCTTCGTTTCATTTCTGGTCTCTGTGAAGCGTCCTTTACCTGTTTTGCTAATTCGCGGATAATCTCTCTTTCTGTTGATGTGATCATTGCACTGCCTCCTAGTCTTTTATATTTATCGTATCTGAAAACTTTTACAAACTCTCTTTCAGCAGAATATTAATCTTGGAATATAAATGTTTTCTCGGGGGCTTTTTGTCATAAATCAGATAATTCATGAGAACTTCCATTGCCTGTCTTCCCTGGGTTACAATCTCACTGTCCAGGGTGGCTGTCACAATCCCTTTTTCCATCAATCTCAAAATATCCGGATAGTCTTCATAGCACACAAGACGGACATGTCTGCTTCTGTATGCTTCCAGAACACTCCCCACGGCTTTTACTCCGCCGCAGGTGATGAAAATTCCAGCCAGCTTTGGCTCTCTTTCACACAGCCTGCGCATTTCTCTTTGAATGATTGACTCACTTTCCTGGGTGTAAATGCTTGGCAGAATCTCCACTTGAGGGTATTCTTCCTCCATCAGCCGGCGGAAACCACTCTCCCTTGTTCCAAAAGGAAACGACTGATAGTCATCGCCGTCACTGGTAAAAACCGCCGCCTTCCCTCTGCCGCCCAAAAATTCTCCCATAAGCCGCCCAGCTACCTGGCCGGCCTTGAATGCTTCCTGGCCGATATAGCAAAGCCTCTGGCTCCCTTTAATGTCCGTGTTGACTGTGACAACCGGTATCCCCTGTTCTGCGCACTCATTAATCCTGCCCACAATTTCCGGTGAGTTGATGGGACTTAATATAATCCCGTCTGCCTTCTCTTCTATGTACCTTTCCAGCAGCTCCGCCTGGCCTGCCACGTCCGGATAGGCGATGGCGCAGTATTCTGTGTCCACCTGAAAAGACCCGAAGTCTTTCAGCGCTTCTTCCATACCGCTTTGGAGATAGGGCCGCGCATCCACTTCCAGCAGAATCACTTTGATGCAAAGCCTGCGCTCCTGCATTTTCAATGCCTTCCCTATAGGATTAATCTGGTAATTGTTCTCATCTATGATTTTCTGTATTTTCTCCCTTACCGCGTCACTGACTCCCGGCCGGTTGTGCAGCACTTTATCTACCGTAGACCGATGCACCCCGGCTTTTGCGGCAATCTCTTTAATTGTAATGCCCATGCTATCTCTTCCCTTTCTTTTCCAGTTCCTTACCTGTTATTTTATCATAACACGCCAAACTCTTCCAAATAAAAGAAAAGTTTTCTGAATGTGTTTGAAAATCAATATTGAGAATGAAGGAGGTGATTTTCAAACACACTAAAAGTCAAGACAGCTTTCCCATTTTTGTCATACAAGAATATTTGTAATATTCCACAAAATTTTCTGCTAAACTTTGGTATAAGCGTTTATTTCCTTGATGACAGTTATATTATATGATAAAGATATGAGACAGTAAATAATCTGTCTTGCCAAAATCTTCATTAATCTTGCTTTACACCAGAAAGGAAACTGCCTATGAAATCTGTAGATATCGGTACACTCTCAAACTCTGTCTGTTTCTCCTTCACGCCTGCGGAACTGGCCAAAGAGCTTTATTTCTACCCTACCTGGTGCGGCCACTTTTTCTGCACCAGCGCATATTACATGAAGCGGAAAACTTATCCCCCTCTGCTGGTGGTCTATGTCCGGGAAGGGCTGTTTCATGTAGAATACCGAAACCAGGTCTTTGATGCCAAAAAAGGCGACGTGGTTCTTTTGGACTGCTCTGAACCTCACTATTACCGCGCCCACGACGGCCTGGAATTTGTCTATATGCATTTTGACGGCTCCAATTCCCATGAGATCTGCCAACATATTCTGGACCAGCAGGGCGCCCTAATCCGCCATGAAAACAATGCTCTGATTGGAAACCTTCTATATAATATGGTATACTTTTACCAATCCGGAGAGGTGGAAACCATGTTTCAGAGTTCCATGCGGATTTACCATGTATTCGAATACCTTCTGGCTCCCGACAGCCTGCAATATGAAAAGGACAATCCTGTGGACCAGGCCATCCGTTATATCCGCTCCCACCTGGCGGAAGCCATATCTCTGGAAACCCTTGCCGCTGAGACCAATCTGAGCACTTACTATTTCGCGCATATCTTCAAAGAGCAGACTGGTTTTTCACCCATTGAATTTGTCATCAATACACGGCTGGACCAGGCAAAGGTTCTGCTGGTACATACCACCAAATCTGTCGAGGAAATTGCTTATGAAGTAGGGTATTCATCCGCCAGCAGCCTGACCAATATTTTTACGAGAAAAATCAACTATTCCCCCGGCCAGTACCGCAGTATGCACCGTGGCCGATAAGCCGAAACAGCAACAAAATAAGCAGCAGCATCCCTACAGAAAGTACTGGAAATATACCGCTCATTATGATAGTATAGGTAATAGAAACATTAAAGACCCCAAGATATAGGAGTTCCGTACATATGACTATCGACTGCAACGAAAAAGAATTACAGGCTATGGCAGAAATGCATAAAGGAAACAGGGAAGAAGGCGCCCGTCTGCAGGAAGAATTCATTACAGAATTCAGAAATGAGTATAAGGATAAAGACCACTGCCCCTGCCAGGAAGCCTGTCCTTATCACGGAAACTGTAAAGAATGTGTGACGATTCACCGGGCCCATCAGGAACATGTCCCCAATTGTATGCGGCCCATTCTAAATAAAAGAATAAAAGTTCTATCTGAACTGACAGAACATACAATTGTCGATGAGATCCCGCCTTCCGAATAAGTATTCGTGCAAAAAAGGTTAGACCCTGAGTCTAACCTTTTTGGTATTTTCACCTATTTACTGATTGTCTGTTCCAACGCATTGATAGATGTCTGTACCCCTGCATCCACAGACATGGTCATATCCTCCATCTCCAGCGACACATCCCCGTCATAACCCATCATGCTCAGCACAGAGAAAAATTCTTTCCACCACTGAAGATCTTTACCACATCCCACAGCCACATAATTCCACACACGGTCCCCTGTCTCGGTTACCGGTTTCGGTTCTGGCAGGCCATTCAAATCGGCCAGCCCCCTCTCAATGCGGGCATCTTTGCCGTGGACATGGAAGATGCAGCCTTTCAGCGCCCGGGCCGCCGCAATGGGATCTGCCCCAAGTACGATCATATGGGACGGGTCCAGATTGATGCCCACCATGGGGTCTGTGGCATTTCTCAGCTTCAGCATAGTCTCCACCGACCACACCATGGTCCCCGGAAATTCCTCGATTGCAATTTTTTCCACGCCGCATTTTTTACAGTGTGCTGCATATTCTTTCCAGAACTCAATGGTAACCTTCCACTGATACTCATATGCCGGAGCCATAAAATCCGGCCAGGAAACCGTAGAGGTAATCCAGTTGGGAGTGGTATCTGTCTCATTTCCCGCAGGAAGCCCTGCCATAGCCACAATCTTTTTCACACCCAGCTTTTTGGCCAGCTCTGCGCAGTCATACATAGAGGCCCTGAACTCTTCCCCTGTCTTGGACGGCCACAGAGGGTTGCAGGAGGTATTCAGCGCTGAGATTCTCATCCCCCGTTTATCAAGCTCCTCCTGAAAAGCCGCCAGCTTATCCCCATCGGCCAGCAGTTCCTTTGTATTGCAATGTTTCCTGGCTCCCCAGCCTCCCGCAGTCATCTCCACCGCGTCAATTCCCAAAGACTTCACTTTATCAAGCATTTCTGTGTAAGACAAATCTGCGAATACATCTGTACAAATTGCAAGTTTCATTCTCCATTCTCCTCTCATTTCATCAGTCTGTTACAGATAATTGTAAAAGTTCTTTCTCTATCCGTTCCCGTGCCTTTGGTGCCTGCCGGTCCATTTTTTCAGGAAATCCAAACATAGACACACAGGCGATATTGTCTCCGCCTTTCTTTGGCGCATCTGCCCTCAGCTGCTTATTAGCAAAGTCCATCTCTCTCAATGTCTGAAAGATGCCCTCAAAGTCCACATCTCCTTCTCCCATAGCCAGATGCTGATGGATAGTCACATCCGCCTTTCCTCTTGCATTCAGCCAGGGCGGGTTGGCAATGTACCGGCAGTCCAGCGTCTGATTGAAAGTATCTGCAAACAATACGTGTGTCAGATCATCTCCTGCATACCGGAGCATAGAACGCACATCCCCTTTTCCCTCATCATAGAAAAATCCATGGGGTGCGGAATACACATACCCCAGATACGGCGACCGGAAAGACTTCACCATATCACAGGTCTCATTGTTCCATTCACAGAAATCATAAGGATGGGACTGGATTTCCACCCGGATTCCTTCCCGTTCAATCAGCGGCAGCAATTCTTCCATAGACTGGAACCACATGCCATTGCAGATTTCCTGCTGATTGGGATCGCCGGATAACTCCGTGTTAATCACCGTCACCCCCATATCCGCGGCAATCTGAATCATCCGCTTCCAGTTGGCCACCGCAAACCTTCTCTGCTCCTGCGAAGGCCCTGACCAGCGGTATACCACGATAAAAGAAGATATTTCCACTCCTGTTTCTTTCAGTGCTTTCCTGTATTCCTTCTCACACTCCTCTGAAAATAAAGGGTGTTTATAAAAAGGATTAATCCTGGGATGGGGAGACTGCTCAATATACTTGTACCCCCAGTCCGACACCTGATGAACCATCCGGTTAATGTCCATCTGCTTCGCCAGTACATCCACATCAAATGCTATCTTCATACCTTTCCTCCCATCTCTTTATCTGCCTATATCCTGCCTATAAAACTCCGGCATTTCATCCATCTCAATCTTTACCACAGTCTGGGTATCCCTGGCCTTTGAAGCCGCTGCTGCAGTTACCTGTCCCACATATCCGTCCCAGGCAGTGGGGCCGTCAACCCGCCCTGCTTTTACCCCGTTGATCCATTCCTGAAATTCAATATTATACGCTTCCACAAACCGCGTGGACCAGTCACTGTCAATGGCATGTCCCCTGTGTGCGTCTGCGCACACCTGAATACTTGCCGGTTCCGGGAGATTTAAGATTGCATCTTCACAGCATACCTCACACTTAATGTCATAACAGTGCCCTGTATTGACAAATGCCTCCACATCAATCCTCACCCCGGATTTTGTAGTCAGAATCATAATCTGCGGGTCCATAAGGTTTTTATGGGCACGCTTTGTCTTTTTTGCAAATACCACTTCCGCCGTATCGTATTCCTCGTCCAAAAGCCATCTCAATACATCAATTTCATGAATCATGGAATTCTCCACGGCCATGGGCGTTGTATAGCTTTCATCCACGGAAGCATTCCGGTGTGCACAGTGAAGCATCAGCGGTTCCCCGTAAGTACGGTTATGTATAACCTCTTTTAACTGACGGTATCCTGGGTCGTATCTTCTCATGAAGCCCACCTGAACCAGTTTCTTTCCCCCTGCAATCTCTGCATCCACAATCCGTCTGCACGCCGCTGGCTCCGGCGCCAGCGGTTTCTCACAGAATACATATTTGCCAGCTTTCACTGCCGCCATAACGTACTGTTCATGGTAAGGGTCAAGAGTCGTAACCACCACAGCATCCACATGGTCAGAAGCAATCATTTCTTCTCCGTCTGCATAAAATTTACATCCATACTTTTCGGCAGCTGATCTGCCAAAATTCTCATCTGCATCCGAGCAGGCAGTGACTTTCGCCCCTTTCAATCTCTCATTGATGCGCTCCATATGTGTTCTGCCGATTGCACCAGTCCCAACAATCCCGACCTTTAATTCTGTACTCAATGCATTTTCCTCCTTAATTTTTATGGTCATACCAATCGTTTTTTACTCTTATACTTTACAAAAATCCTCTTTAATGAAATATAGTTTATATTGTATCTTATACTCTACTTTGCCGTGCTCTGTTTGCGAGCTCGTGCTCGTTGCATTGGAATCAGTATACTAAATTCAGTTTATACTGTCTATTGATATTATTGACAAATTATCTTTATCATTTTTGTGATTCTTTGATAAATACGTAAAAATTGCAGTCTTATAAACAGTGCTATAGTATCTTAACATTGCACTCTGTCCTTACCCTAAATTAGTGAAACTGCCGAAGTTACCGCAAAACTATTTTTCGTTTAATGGAGGATTCAGCAGGCCAATGAGATTATCTATGTGGACAGCCACCCTCTATATTGACGTGATTGGGGACACATGGTATTATGACTCAGAAGCGGCCGCTTTTTGTGGCAAAGCTATGGAAATACATCGGAACAAAATGAAGCTGTACCAATATTTCGAAACATAGTTTTCCGGGGAGGACCCTCTCCGCGACAGAATTGGCGGGTGCAGTGACTATGGCCGCAAAGCGGTCTATATGGAGGGAAGGGGTATGGATTATTCGAGAGAGCTTCAAGGGACCGGCGAAAATGCGCCGGCGGCCGCGGGCCGTGGGCAGCACAGTGATATACAAAGCGTTCAGAATCTGGAGTCTATTATCAATGAGGGCCTCCGGGTCGCCTTACTGGAGGAAACCCCGGACCAGTCCCTGGACGTGCTGCTGGAACACCTGGGAAAAGCACTGAACGGGGAGCGGACCTATATTTTTGAACAGAACGAGTCCGGGGGCGATGACAATACTTATGAGTGGACCGCCGACGGGGTGAAACCGGAAAAGGAGAATCTTCAAAATGTTCCCCCGGAGGTGTGCGCCAGCTGGTATCGGAATTTCGGCATTGGCAAGCATATCGTCATTGAGAGCTTGGAAGATATACGGGAGACCAACCCCCTGCAATATGAGAATCTGAAGCGGCAGAGCGTCCATTCTCTTGTGGTGATTCCCCTTTATGATGGCAAGAAGCTTATCGGCTTTTACGGAGTGGACAATCCACCGGTGAACTCACTGGAATACGCATCGAATATGCTCCAGACTGCGGCATACTTTATCGTCTCCTCCCTGAAACGGCGCAACTTAGTCCGTGAGCTTCAAAAGCGGAGCTATAATGTTCTCCATTCTCTCAGTGTGGATTATCTGGGCATCTATCAGGTGAATTTGGATACAGGCGAATGCGAAATATACCGGGATAGTGAACGGATGAGTATGGATTGGGCCATTCATTTTAAGGACGGCTATCAGACAGCTATGGAACGATATATTTCTCAGTACGTGGTCCCCCGGGACCAGGAAAGGCTCCGCGCTGTGACAAAAAAGGATTATCTGCTGGCTCAGCTCAGGTCAAGACAGAAGTTCTATGTACGTTATCAAGTGAACGATAGTTTCTATGGCCTGAAACACCTGGAGCTGCATTTTTCCGCTACCAAGAAAACAGAGGAAGAGCACTGTGTAATTTTTGCCCAGCGGGATGTGAATGCTGTGGTGGAGCAGGAAGAGAAATACAAATTGAAGGCAAGACAGAGCTTGGAGGATATTTTGGAGGGAGCCAGAACCGGCATCTGGACCATTGAACTGGAGGAGGGCTGTCAGCCACGGATGTATACAGACCGGACCATGCGGCTCCTCCTGGGAGTACCGGATGATATCCAGCCGGAGGAGTGCTATAAGCACTGGTTTGAAAACATTGTGCCTGACTATGTGGAGATGGTAAAGGAATCAGTGGCGGAGATATTGGAAACCGGACGTTCCGAGGTCATCTACCCCTGGAATCATCCAAAGCTTGGGAAAATTTATGTCCGCTGCGGGGGTGTGCCGGACAAAACATTTAAAAAGCCTGGTGCCTGCCTGAATGGATACCATCAGGACATCACAGAGATTATGGTAACCCGGAAGAAACAGGAGCAGGCCATTATGGAGCTGCTGGAAAAGGTCAGACGGGCAAATTCGGCAAAGAGTGAATTTCTTTCTCATATGTCCCACGATTTGCGTACGCCCATCAATGGGATTCTGGGAATGCTGGACATCATAGACAAATGCCCGGATGATTTGCAGCAGCAAAGAAAATGTCTGGACAAAATCCGTGTGTCGACGGAGCATCTGCTCTCCCTGGTGAACGATGTTCTTCAGGTCAGCAAACTGGAAAGCGGAAGACCGACGGTGGTAAGGGAACCGTTTGACCTTCGTGATGCATTGGAAAACTGTATTACGATTTTGTCCCCCCAGGCGGAGAAGGAGGGAATCCAGCTGGTACTGGAGGAACCCCGGTTACAGCATAACAGACTGATTGGAAATCCACTGCACTTGAAGCAGATTTTGATGAATATCGTGGACAACGCCCTCAAGTATAACCGGCCCCATGGTTCCGTCTTTATCCGGGTAAAGGAGACCGCCTGCCAGGGCGGGACTGCCGACTACCAGTTTGTGATTGAAGATACTGGAATCGGCATTGGAGAAGACTTCCAAAATCACATTTTTGAACCGTTTACCCAGGAGCATCAAGACGCAAGGACCCACTATAGCGGTGTGGGGCTTGGCATGTCCATCGTAAAGAAACTGGTAGACCAGATGAAGGGAGCTATTGAGATAGACAGCCAGGTGGGCAGGGGGAGTGTATTTCAGGTGACCCTGCCCATTCAAATCGACGGGGCGCAAAATACGCGGCCTGTGGATGAGGAGCAGAATACGCAGAGCAATATTGCCGGGATGCGCATCCTTTTGGTGGAGGATAATGAGATTAACTGTGAAATCATGGAGTTCATGCTTAAAGAAGCTGACGCAAAGGTGGTAACCGCCAACGACGGAAAAGCTGCAGTGGATGCATTCACGGCAGCTGATCCAGGAACATTTGACTGCGTGCTCATGGATTTGATGATGCCTGTAATGAGCGGCTACGAGGCGGCCCGGGTAATTCGAGGCCTGAACCGGACAGACGCAAAATCCGTGCCCATCATCGCATTGTCGGCTAATGCATTTGAAGAAGATGTGGCAATGGCAAAGGCCGCCGGGATGAATGAACATTTGGCGAAACCGGTGGATATTAAGAAAATGTTTCAGGTTATGAGCCGGCTGAAATGCTGAGCCCTGTCTTTTGGCTTTGATTTTATTTTTTCTTTGTGCCCAGAGCAAAAACCAAAGAATGGAGATGAAAAAGTATGAAAAACATGACTCTGCAGCGTTCTCCCAAAATCAGCATAGCAGTGATAATCTGCTTAAATATTTTCATTTTTTCGTTTTTGGGAATGTCCATTAACAAAATGAGCAAAAATACAATTGAGAATATAGGCACTACTTATATGGCAGGAGTGAATAAGCAGGTTTCTCTGCACTTTGAAACGATTATTGCTCTCCGCCTGACTATGGTGGAATCCATAGCCCACATTGCAGCAGATGAAAAAAATTCCAGTTACGGATCCAAAGAAGAAATAGAATATAGTGCAAGGGCAAGGAATTTTTTATGCGCCGCCTTATATTCGTCTGACGGGGAAATCGAAATGATTTATGGCGACCCCACAGCGCCAAACAACCCCCAGCAGTTTTTGGATAGTTTAAAAAACGGGGAACGCAAAACAGCCTCCGCTGTAGACAGCAGCGGGAATGATGTAATTTTGTTTGGTGTTCCCTGTGAATATCCCATGTCCAATGGCAGTGACAGCGTTGCTATTGTTGCAGGGCTTTCTACCAAGTACATGGGCGAAGTCCTTTTTCTCGATACGGATAATCCCTTGATTTATTCATATGTCATACGCAAAGATGGCAGCTATGTGGTACGGGATCATGGCGGTAAAAATGAAAATTATTTTGACAGCCTTTATCGTATCTTTGACGGTCAGAATAAAGAAGCAGATTACTATATTGGACAACTGACGGCTGCAATGAATGCAGATGAAGATTATTCAGTGATTCTGAAAACCAGCGAATCACGGTGCCACCTGTACTGTACCAGTCTCCCATATTGCGAATGGTATCTGGTTACCGTCCTTCCTTTTGCCGGGTTGGATGATGCAATTTCAGGGATGGGCCGTCATTGGCTCGCCATTGTTTATACCGCTTTTCTTGCTGTAATTATCATGCTCCTGTACATATTCTTTCAATATTTAAGAGTGTTCAAAAAACAAGTAGCCGAGTTAAAGCGTATGAATACGGAAATGGATGCCGCACGTAAGGCTGCGGAAAAGGCACAGAAAGAAGCTGAGCATGCCAATGCAGCAAAACAGGATTTTCTGTCCAGTATGAGCCACGACATACGCACCCCCATGAATGCCATAATCGGTATGACGTCAATAGCCCTGGCAAATACACACCATCCGGAACAGGTCCAGGAATGTCTGCGTAAAATTGCATTATCCAGTAAGCACCTGCTGGGTCTTATTAATGACGTACTAGATATGTCTAAGATTGAAAGCGGGAAAATGACGCTGAATGTTATGCCCACGTCTTTGAAGGAGATTATGGATAACATTGTAAATATCGTACAGCCCCAGGCCAAGGCGAAAAAACAGCATTTCAACGCAGTTGTCTATGAAATCCTTGCGGAAAATGTATGTTGTGACAGTGTGCGGCTTAATCAGATTTTGATTAATTTATTGGGAAATGCTGTCAAATTTACGCCGGATAATGGTTCTGTCCAAATATCCCTGTACCAGGAAGCATTGTTGGAGGATACGTCCTGCGTCCGTACCCATTTCCTAGTGAAAGATACGGGTATCGGTATGTCAAAAGAATATCAGAAGAAAATATTTGACTCCTTCAGCCGGGAGGACAACGCCCGTGTACATAAAACAGAAGGTTCTGGGCTGGGAATGGCAATCTGCAAGTATATTACAGACTCTATGGGAGGTACAATCTCTGTTCAGAGCCAGCAGGGCAGGGGCAGCGAATTCCACGTTGTTCTTGACTTAGCAAAAGCAGACGGCCCCCAGGTGGAAACAGCACTTCCTAACTGGAATATGCTTGTAGTTGATGATGATGAGCGGTTATGTATCAATGCAGTTAATTCCTTAAAGTCAATCGGTATCAATTCTGAATGGTGTCTGAATGCTGAACGCGCAATGGAAATGACAGCAGAGCGCCATCGCAGGAATGACAATTATCAGATGATTCTATTTGATTTGAATTTACCGGGCATGAACGGGATAGACGCTGCACGGGAAATCCATTTGAAATACGGGGAGGATAGTCCCACTTTGCTGATCTCAGCCTGTGATTGGAGCGAGATTGAAGATGACGCCAGAGAAGCAGGGATTTCCGGATTCATTTCCAAACCCCTGTTCAAGTCCACTTTATTTTATGCCCTTAGATCCTTTGCCCATATTCCAGGCGAAGAAACTGCCCAAACTGAAGAAGATGTCCCTACGGAGCTTAGCGGGAAACATATTTTATTGGCGGAGGATAACGAGCTTAACTGGGAAGTTGCAAGAGAATTACTTTCTATTCTCCAACTGGAATTGGATTGGGCCGAAAACGGGCAAATCTGCGTTTCGAAATTCGAGAAATCTCCTGTTGGATATTATGACGCAATTCTTATGGATGTAAGGATGCCCGTGATGGATGGCTACGAAACTGCCAGGACTATCCGGGAGCTGGAACGTGAAGATGCGGACATTCCTATTATTGCAATGACCGCCGATGCTTTTTCGGAAGATATTCAAAAGTGTTTAGAGTGCGGTATGAACGACCATCT
>CAJURF010000086.1 GCA_910588825.1 uncultured Lachnospiraceae bacterium | reverse complement strand
AATGCATATTAAAATCTTTCTCAAAAAGTTCTTGACATATCACCAGAATGCTGTCAGATTGATGTCTATCACTTTTTTCCACTCGGATAGCTGAATCTGGACGGGATTATCATCATTCCCTCCCACTCCCGCATTTGCAAACACAATGTCCAGACGGCCCATGCCTTCATAGGCTTCCCCAATCATACGGTTCACATGGTCTTCGTCTGCTACATTTCCTGTCACATACATGGTCTCTGCCTGATAACGCCCGGCAATCGCCCTGCAGTTATCTTGCAGCATCTCCTTCTTTTCTGGAATATCCATCAATACAATGGAAGCCCCAGCTTCTGCTAATCCTGCGGCACAGCTTCTGCCGATTCCCCCGGCCCCGCCTGTAATCAGCGCAGCCTTTCCTCTCAGTGACATCATGTCATAAATACTGCGCAGCTGGTGAATCTGTAATGGTTTCATAGGCCCCTCCTAATCCTGCAGCTCGATTAAATTTCCATCTGGGTCTTTTAAGAACACCCAATGTTCATCTGGATTTCCGCGAAAATCCGGTTCAAAGAAAAATGGTATCCCATCTTCTTTTAGTTTTTCATAGACTTGGAAAATATTGTCCATTTTCAGACAAATATGCGTATACCCTGCCCGGTTCCAGATTCCATTTTCACCCTTCGATGGCAGCTGGGGCTGAAACTGGAACAGTTCTAAAGCAATTCCATCAGGAGACTCCAGAATACAAAAATCAGAATACGCACCGTCTTCCAATCCATATAACATGCGGCGTTTTCTGAGAAATTCCTCATCGAACCGCCCTTCCATATTTAACCGGAATCCAAAATATTTCGTATAGAACTCAATGGTCTCTTTCATATCCGATACGGTAATCCCAACATGTAAAAACTTCAGATTTTTCATGAATCCTCCTTTTCTGGTATTTTTTACAGTTAATTTATGTTTTATAATCAAATATTCCGTTCTTTTGATTGTCATTTTAATATTTTTAGTGCTTTTAAACAATTCCGTTTCAGCATGTGAACAATTCTATTATTGAATAGAACCACAAAAAACCCCATATTCCACCCAGAGACTGTTTTTATCAGTCTCTGGGTGGAATATGGGGTTTCTATAAAAGTAGTTGAAAAATCCGTATACATGACATATAATATACTTAACAAGGAAGCCGATACGATAGCTTACACCTATCCGTTTCCGGCGCAGATTAGGTTATAAAAAATAGCACCTTTACTTTGCTAGAGCGGGGGTGCTATTTTTTATGGTCCATATAGTTTAAAATGGCAACAATAAGTAATCCCATAGTAAGCAATACCATGAATTCTTCATATGTACTCATAAAAACGCCTCCTTCCTTCCAAGGCTCGGAACAGAGGTATTCACACCCTATCGGCTCCCCAGGTAAATATATTATATTATCAAAGTGCTGGTTATTCTGGACCATTATGCTATCTATATATCCGTCCCTAAATATACCCGCGAGCCAAATGATTTGCCAGCAAGTCTTCACTGTTTCAAGCAAAACAGCAAATCATTTGGCAAATACGTATGCTCTTGAGTATAATTGGCGGATATATAGACAGCGTCAGACCTCCTGATTATATTCATCTAACATATAATCCGTTGCAAATTCAATAAATGTTTTCTTCAGATCCGTCAGCTGTTTCAGTTTCACCACGAGGCACACATCCATCTGGGGATGTTCTTTTAACGATATAATCTTCAGCTGATCGGAAGACAGCCGCTGAGCTGCACTGTTCATCAGCAAAGAGGCGCAATCTCCCTCCACCAGAAGTTCTTCCAGGGTCTCAATACGAATGTTCCGCTCTTTCGCCCTGGGGATAAAACCGGCTTTTTTACACTCATCCATGCAGATCCGGTACAATCCTGTATTTGTCCCGAGAAAAATAAAATTTTCATACCGGGCATCTCTGAGAAAAATACTCCGTTCTTTTGCCAGAGGATGTTTCTTCCCCACCACCAGCACCAGTTCATCTTTCAGAAGAGGATAAGCGCTGTAGTCCCTGTCCGGGATGTATCTTCTGCGGATAAACGCCATATCACAGCTTCCCTGTTCCAGTGACCGGATAATGGAATCTGTATTCTGCTCGATTAATTCCACATCCACATTGGTATAATACTGGCAAAATGCGCGGATTACTTTCAGCAGTCCAAATTTTGGCGCTATGGGAATGGCGCAGATCACCAGCTTCTTTCTGTTTTTCCCAAAATCTTTCAATGTCTGTTTCATCATGTAATATTCATTCATCACACGATGGGCAAACAAAGAAAACTCTTTTCCGGCATCAGTCAATTCAGTATTTCTCGCCGCGCGGATAAACAGCTCCACACCCAGCTCTTTCTCAAGGGCCTTAATCTTTTTCGATATGGTGGACTGAGAAAGATAATTCTCCTCTGCAGCTCTGGAAAAACTTTTATATTTCTCAATCAGCATAAAAAATTCTAACTGTTCAAATGTCACTTCACTCATTCCCACAATCTGTCATCTCGACTTGTTCTTCCAGTTTCCTGCAGCACAACAGGGCGGCTTTACAAAACCAGCTGATATCCTCTCCCGACGCCTTGTCCATATGTATCCCCACAGATACTGACACCGCTGCCGAAAAATGCTGCACCAGTTCACAGACGGCAAGCCGCGCCAGCTCATCGTCCTTATGTCCGGGTACGCACAAGGAACTCACCGAAACTGTAGGGCGGTTCCTGTCCCCCTCAATATACGCAGGCACCCCCAGGGCAAGCGCTCCCACATGATGCCGGTCTCCCCCTGTAATAATTACATTCCAGTCCACACCGCATCTGACAGCCATCAGGTGCACCTCATATCTGCCTTCATGAATGGTTATCACATACTGTTTTAAACTGCGCTGTGTTTCTTCATTGATCTGGTACAGCAATTATAACACCTCTTTCCTTAATTTGGAACTGTAGAAAAATAAATGATACAGATTGCGCAGGATATTTCTTCGAGTGTGCAGGTCAAAAAATGCAGGCGATGCGGGCATCGCCGAGACTTTTTGACCTGTGCAATCGGAGAAATAGACAAGTCAAGATGTGTCAGTTATTTTCCTACAGTTCCTTTGCTAATAAATTATCTATGAACCGTTTTTCATACGCTCCAATCACTCTATTATTTGATACCTGGGCCGAAATTATTCTAAAAAAGAAGCCGCCCCACAACCCAATACTGTTGTGAAGCGGCTGTTTTCAGTTGCTACAGTTCCTTAATGCTGTACCGTAATCCACTTTACTTCTGTATATTCTTCTGCTGAAAAGGAACCATTCTCCCTTCCGACTCCGCTCATCTTAACGCCCCCGAAAGGCGCCCTGGTAGAACCTACCACAGTAGACTCATTGATATGCACCATCCCGGCCTCCATCTCCTCCGCCAGGGAGAATGCCAGAGTAATGTCATTGGTCAATATTGCGCTTGACAGCCCATACTGGTTATCATTGCACAGCTCCAGCCCCTGGCGGGCATCGGCCCCGCGTACCACACTGATTACCGGACCAAAACATTCTTCATAAAAGACTTTCATTTCCTGGGTCACATCCGCAAGCAGGGTGGGTTCATAATAAGGCCCTTTGTGCCTGCCCCCGGCAAGAACCTTTGCCCCCTTGGAAACCGCATCCTCCACCAGCTCATCTAAAACCTGGCACTGCCGTTCATCAATCAGCGGCCCTACAATTGTTTCCGGATTGTGGGGATCGCCCACCACGGTTTCTTTCGCTTTTTTTGCCAATGCCTCACAGAATTTCTCATAAATGGGAGCCTCCGCCACAATCCTGCTGGCTGCCATACAGATCTGCCCCTGGTGGAAATACCCCCCAAAAGAGGCCAGCTCCGCCGCCTTCTCCGGGTCAAAGTCCTTCAATACCAACATAGGATTTTTGCCGCCCAGCTCCAGAGAGTATCGTTTCAAAGAAGACGCTGCCTGCTGGGCAATTTTTCTCCCCAGCGCGCTGGAGCCTGTGAGCGCCACCATCCTTACTCTGGAATCTGCCGCCAGAATGTCCCCCACCACCAGTCCGGGCCCGGGAAGCACACTCAATACCCCTTTTGGCAGTCCCGCCTGCTCCATGCATTCTGCTATAACCAGGCCGGATACCGGCGTATGAGAGGACGGTTTCAGAATAAATGTATTTCCCATGGCAAGGGCAAATGCCGCTTTGTCCATTGCCAGAAACAGCGGATAGTTAAAAGGAGCGATTCCCACAACGACTCCCAAGGGATTTCTAGTATAATAGGACAGATGATTGGGATATTCCCCCTGTATCACACCGCCGGCCACCCGGCAGCACTCTCCGGCCGCTGTCCGCAGAATATCCACACAGCTGTCTATTTCCGCTGACATTTTTGTTATGGAAGATCCGCTCTCGTCTATCAGAACAGGCAGATACTTTTCCTTATTTGCTTCCAGATAGCCAGCCGCTTTCAGCAGTATACGCTCCCGCTCTTTCGCAAGAGTCTTACCCCAGCTTTTCCTGGCCGCGTAAGCTCCAGCCAGCGCTGCTTCCACTTCCTGTTTTCCGGCCGCACAGACACGGCAGAAAACCTCTCCTGTCGCTGGATTCTTGTTTTCAATCCAGTTTTCTTCTTTTGGACGCACCCATTCCCCATTGATAAACAGGTCAAATTCCCGCATATACTCTCCTCCTGTTCTGAAATATTTCTGGTATGATTATTTTAGTATAGCGATTCCATGTCCTGTAAACAATTCTTTCTTTTCCTTTTTGGTATTCTTAATTGGAATAGATCAGAAAGAAAATGACCGTCTGCGGGCTTTATTCTTCCTCCACTTCAGATTGTTTCTGCACATAAATCTCACGCAGATCCTCAACGGCCATTTCCGGAGCCATTGTATGGAACATCATGTAATTTCTGCGCATCGTCCGCACAGGGGCGATGCGCAGTATTGTTTTACTGCTTTCACCGGTATACAAATGCCAGTAACGGTAGATATAGCCGATCCAAAATAAGACTTCTTTTGCATAGGGCTGACTGCTCTTTTTAAAGTTAAATTCACTCCGCAGTTCTTCCATAAGATATTCTTCACCCGCCCACTGCATTCTGTTGTATGTAGAATCAAGGTTCTCGGCAACAGAGGAATTCATAAATGAACGGATAAAACTCTCGCTGTCATATCCTTCATCAAAGGATTTTTCAAACAGCCGCCCCTGTGTGTCGCATAACTTCAGTTCAATCCTGTTCATCCCTTACCCCCTCCAACACTTTCGAGAATCTCATCAAAGTATCTGCCGGTTCTTCGATACTGTTTACAGATATCGTTTGCCATTGCAATACCTTTTGCCCTCTTTTTTTCGCTGAGTGCCTGCAGGCATTTTTTCTCCAGATGGGAAATGGGTATCTCCCGTTCCACCCGGACAGCGCTGCATCCTTTTGGCGTAACCACCATGTCATTTTGCCGGGAAAACATCTTGTATTTTTCGTAAAAAGCACTCTCTTTTATTGTTTCCAGCTTTCCCCTATGATATGCAATAAGCATGGCCCATTCTATATCTGCAGGTATCTCAGCAATTCTAATGCCTTCTGTCTTCACAGACATCAGATAGAATCAGGGCGGGCGGGTAACGGCATGTGCTGATGTCAATTTCTTATTTCTCGCATTATGCTAATCGGATAGGGGAGATTCTACCCTCCCCTTCCGCACCACGCAGCGTACCGTTCGGTACTATGCGCTCATTAGTTTACATCCCGACCCCTACCTTACTCTTTTAAGCGTCTTCCATTTTCCATATTTCCCATAATAGGTCACACCATCTACCTTTTTATAAGCACGTATCTTTACTTTGAAAGCCTTGCCGGATTTCAGTTTTTTGAATGTTTTTGTCACAGATTTTCTGCCTTTGACGCTGACTTTCCTGGTCTTCCCGTTATGCTTATATAGGATCTGGTAACCACTGTTGTCTTTTGCCCCATTACTGCCTTTGATGGTCACCCGTCCTTTTTTATTGGATTTTAGAGATTTTACCGCGGCTGTTCTGGGAACCACATAAAAGGTTACTTTTTTGCTGGCTGCTCTATATTCCTTAGTTTCTGCAGCTTTTGCGGTAATGACTGCTTTTCCGGCTCCCACAAACCTGATCACGCCGGTAGTCTTTCCGACTTTTGCTACTTTTGAGTCGGAGGATGTGAAAGTAACGTTTGTCTTAGCTCCAGTGACCACCTGTGTCAGCCGGGACCCGGCCATTACTTTCAGCCGTTTTCCTTTTGAGTCATATCTGTTTTTGAGTATCTGAGATGCTTTTGGCTGTGGTACAGGCGTTATGGTTCCTGTGGGTATGGGTGTCATGGATGGAGCCGGCGTTATCGACGGCGTATCTGTAGGCACTGTCGATGGTACGACGGGGTTATGGTCATCGTCTGCTTTTGTGGTCAGTGTAACGGATCTATACTTTCCAGATTTTTCATCCACCGCCTGGATTACCACTGCCTCACCCTCTGCCGTCACCTGCACAGGTGTCACGGTAAGGCTGTTTTCTTTTTCATTCACATCGAACAGGTAAGCCTGGGTAACTGGATATTTCCAGGTTATCCTGCGCTCCTCATCGGCCTTGCCGTCCACGCAGACGGAGGCGGTAAAGGTCTTCCCCGGTCCGCCGTATGTGAACTGCATCTGTCCGGAAGGAGGATCAATCTCCACGTCTATAGTCACCGCCCTGGCCCCTGTTATGTTCTCTACTGCTTTTATGACAGGAGAATCTTTCTTATGGCTGCTGCATACAAGTTCAATCTTTTCGTTTCTGTCAAATGCATTTTCATGAACTTCTTCAATGCTGTCCGGAAGGACGACGGTCTGCAGGCTGTCACAGCCGTTAAACGCGCTGGCATCAATCTTCGTCACGCCTTCTTCCAGACGGACGCAGGTAAGGCTGGTACATCCCTGGAAAGCGCCTTTTGGAACAGTGTCTACAGAAGCTGGGATGGAAATCTCCTGAAGCCCCGTGCAGCCTTTAAATGCATTCTCTCCGATTTTTTCCAGCGTGTCCGGCAGGCTGACGTGCTTGATTGCAGTATCCCCGGAAAACGCATTATCTGAAATCGCAGTCACACTGCAGTGGGAAAATTCGATTCCCAGGCTTTTTAAGTCTTCATTCTCACTCCAGTCGATTTTTTCCGGGATCTGGATGGTACCGTCTTCCGATGGGGAAATCTTCCCTATTTCCACTTTTATCCCATCGGATTCGTCGATGGATAAAATTTTACAGTTTACATCTTCCTGGTCTGACTTATAGGAAAAGGTTCCTTTTCCCCATCTGGCATAAAGAGAATACTGGGGCTCTGCCAATATACTCTGTGAAGTGAAACGAGTTCCCTTTCCGTTCAGGTCCTGGTCTTTGTCCTGATACCATCCGAAGAAGAACTGATCACTTCCGTCCGGGCTGCTCTCTAAGACCGGGAGTGTTCTGTCACCGTTTTCATTATCCGCAAGCCGGGTGTTCCGTTTTCCAGTCAAGACATCACGAACAGCGCTCCTGTCATAAAGTGTCAGTATGGATTCGTCGGAATCTGCGGATATATTGACCTGCTTTACCGTTACGGTGATATTTTGGGTTATATTTTCGATTACATAAGTTCCGTCTTCAGCGGGAGTCAGTACAGTGTCTCCCGCTTTTACGATCAGTTTGATGCTGTCATTTTCTGTATTTTTGATATAGCGGAAGGTGTAGCTTTCCCCCTGTTCGGCCTCTCCTGGTACTGGGTTTTGGCTTTCATCCAGCGTATACCCTTCTGCCTGAGGGATTGTGATCTGGAACTGGGTAAATGATGGGAACGTATAGCGGATTGTCAGATCTCCATCACTGCCCATAGATTTTTCTGTAATCTTTTCTCCATTCACCTCAACTTCTGTGGAAGATGTAAACTGATGGGCAGTTTTGGCCCGAAGCACCGCCTCAAACTGGTGCTTTTTCCCATAATCGGCAATGTTGTCGTCATTTTCATCGTTCAGCCATCTGCAGTCGGATATATAGTAGTGTTCAGATTCTATTTCCGTAAGATCCGGCAGGACATCTCCGGCTGAGGGCGCATCCACCGAAAGAGAGAGCTCAGAAATATCTTCTTTTGAAGTTTCTTCCTGTCCGCTGATGGAACAGGTAATGTTCTGTTCGGACTTGCTGCCATTGATCAGGGCAATATAATAGGTTCTGCCTCCCACCATTTTATAATCCAGACCATGTGAATAGGCGGCCTCGGCCAGTTCGCTGTTTGCAGCATTATAGAGCTTTATATGGTTCCAATTTCCTCCGATTGTATCCTTCCAGCTGAATCGGTAAGCTGCGGATTCAGCTGGTGTAAACGAGAAGATCTGATAGGTCGGCCCTTGACTTAAAACAGTCTGTTTTTCTTCTCCTTCTGTCAGTGATATGGAATCCTCAGCTGTAAATCCCCGTTTTTTACAGGACGTAAGCTCCTCGGTATATCCTATATAGTTGATCGACACTTTCTTTGAAGAATCTAAAGAAGAAGTCAGTTTTCCGTCATAGCCTGCTGTATCCGGCACTGTGAGCGAGTCTGTATGTTCAGATACTTCCACTGTCAGTTTTTTTCCATTCCTGTAAACGATCTGTACCTCCATGCCGTATAGATCCACAGATTCTTCAAAGGGGTAGTATTCTGTCTTTTCCGGTTGTCGAAGGATCTGTATGGATTCTATG
The DNA here is from genome assembly GCA_910588825.1 of uncultured Lachnospiraceae bacterium. Taxonomy (GTDB): domain Bacteria; phylum Bacillota; class Clostridia; order Lachnospirales; family Lachnospiraceae; genus MGBC164599. Next base: position 6,287 of record CAJURF010000086.1, on the reverse strand, counting down.
GGGTCTTCCATGACTGTAATGGGGACTTCGTCGCTTTTCCCCATATAGGAGACTACGACTGCGTTCTCTCCCGGCTGGATATCGTCGCCCTCTCTCAGCCTTACTCTTATCCAGTATCCGTTATATTCTTCCTCATAGCCTGCCTCCCCCGCCGGCCATGTGACAGTTTCTTCACCCCTTCCATCGTTATACTGTATTTTTACGGAAATCTGCACTGACGGCCAGTTGGTTTTACCTTCATTTTCCGCCAGCTGATATTGATAAGGCTTCCAGTTTTGCCATGGGTTGCCCTCAATACTTATGGATTTTACGGGGCTTGGCACGTTAAATGTCACCGGAAATTCTGTCGTCTGATCTTCATATGTATAGATGAGCGCATTATCATCTATATCTGCGCAGATTTTCCCGGATTCATCTGTGGTCGTATGTTTCCATCTGACGGACAGGGTCTTGCCGAGGATTTCCGCTTCAACTCCATTACTTTCAACTGTTTCTACTTCTCCCTCGCGTTCCCAGCCATTGCTATAGGTGGCCTTGTATTTCGTGCCCTTAATATTCAACTCACCGACAGGTATCGAGTCTGATTCAAAATCGTAATAGATATCTTTCGAGGCTTTGGTCACCTCCAGCTTTGTTACTGTCAGTTGGGAAAGTGAAGATATGGTGGAGCTCAGGCAGCAGGTAAACTTTGCCGGAGTTCCAAAATTCCTATGTGACACAACGAAATAGTAATTCGTGTTGGCATTCAATTCCTTGGAAAGAAGGAAATTTTTTCCTTCGCCTCCTCCGCTGGCTTCATCAATCCATTTATTATCATTCCACTCATAAAGTTCGACGAAAGTTTCTACATTGGTGTCGCTGAAGCTGAAGAAATGGTAGGTTGTCGTTTCAGTTGGACAAAAGGAATATATGCGGCAAGGCTGTTCTTTTGTCAGATCTGTGGGATGATTACTCTCATCCACTATTTCAACAGCGTCTGTTTCCCGGTCTGGCTTCTCAAGATCAATCTCGCAGGATTTATTTTCGTAAGTAATCTTCAGGACACGGCCATTGTCACCATCATATAAGCCCGCAGTGACGATTCCGCCCTGGCCATTGTTCACTTTAAATGTGTCGGTGTGCTCAGCGATAGTGATTGTATCTGTAGTGCCATCGGTATATGTAATGGAAAGTTCCATGCCGCAGAGGTCGATTTTGGTGTCGCGTCTACTGAAATACTTCTTATCATAAAAAAACGCAGGTGATGCCCATCGCCTGCGTTTTTTGACCTGTAGAATTTGCTAATTTCCCGAATCCCCACACCCTGCGCATCCCCCGCAGCCAGCTCCCCGCCTGTCATCCGGCAGGGTATCCAGCACCGGCACCAGGGAGCAGACTGCCTGGGCGGAAATTCCTTCTCCTGTCCCGGTAAATCCCAGTCCTTCCTCGGTTGTGGCCTTAATATTCACCTGATTTTCCTCCAGGCAGAGGATGTCCGCCACATTTTTCTTCATCTGCGGAATATAGGGAGCCATCTTGGGCTTCTGGGCGATAATCACAGCGTCAATGTTCTGAATCACATAGAGATGCCTCTCCAGCAGTTCCCCTGTCCTCTGAAGCAGCTTCAGGCTGGATATCCCCCGGTATTCTTCGCTGGTGTCGGGAAAATGAACCCCGATATCGCCTAAAGCCGCAGCCCCCAGCAGGGCGTCCATAATGGCGTGAACCAGCACATCCGCGTCTGAATGGCCCAGAAGACCTTTCTCATATGGAATGTTCACACCGCCCAGTATCAAGTCCCGTCCTTCCACTAATCTGTGTACATCGTAGCCAATTCCCGCACGCATGATTTCCCTCCTGTCTGCCATCCCCATGACATTTTCCTGGTACAACATTGCATAAATACCAGTGAATTCTGTACCCGCTATTTCTGCCAGTACTGCGTTGTCGTCAATCGACGATGCCACCGCAGGGTCTGCCCCAGCGAAGCGAGGGTATCGCCTCATTCAGGCGCTTTGCTGTGGCTGCCTGGCAGTCATTTGCCGAAAGCCCTGCGGCATGCAGAGGTACTGCCTTACTCCTGCCCCAGCCGTTCTTCGATGGCTTTTACCACAGTCTCCAGCACTTTTATTCTGGCATAATACTTGTCATTGCCTTCCACCACCACCCAGGGCGCATGGGGTGTGGAGGTGCGTATGAGCATTTCGTTAACTGCTTCCTCATACTGCTCCCACTTTTCCCGGTTTCTCCAGTCTTCGTCTGTGATTTTCCACTGTTTCTCCGGGTTTTCCTGGCGGGCCGTAAAGCGCCTCTCCTGCTCATCTTTGTCAATCTGCATCCAGAATTTCAGGACAATGGCCCCCGCATCGTACAAATCCCGCTCCATGTCATTGATTTCCTTGTAAGCCCTCTGCCACTCTCCTGTAGTGCAGAAACCCTCAATGCGCTCTACCATCACACGCCCATACCAGGTTCTGTCAAATATGGAGAAGTGCCCTGCTTTGGGCATGGCCTGCCAGAAACGCCACAGATAGTGATGTGCCTTTTCCCAGTCGTTGGGGGAGGCCGTGGGAATCACAGTGTAGCCTCTAGGGTCCATTTTCTCAGTGAGCCGTTTGATGGCTCCTCCCTTTCCTCCCGCGTCCCAGCCTTCGAATCCCAGCACCACCGGAATGCGCTTCCTGTACAGCTCCCCGTGCAGCAGCTGGATTTTTGACTGGAGCTTCTTCAGTTTTTCTTTGTATTCCTTTTTGGAATAGGACAGGTTCAAGTCCACTTTACTCAATATGGATTCTTTCAGCGCCCGGTCATCAATCAGCTGTTTTTTCTTTTGGTCTTCCTTTTTCCCCGCAGACGCCTTCTCAATGCACTCCGCCAGGGCGTTGATGACAATGGTATAAATCTTCACTGTGGCAAACCTTCTGTCTGTGGACTCAATGATATGCCAGGGGGCATAGTCTGTATCCGTTTTCTGGAGCATCTCCTCGTAAACCTTTTCCAGCTCCTCAAAGTTTTTACTGCATCTTTTGTCAGAAGCGGATACCCTCCAGGCCGTCTCTTTGTTTTTCAGAAGCTTTTTGAAACGCTTCTTCTGCTCCTTCTTGTCAATAGCCAGGAACAATTTAATCAGCACCACACCGTCATCGGTGATTTGCTGTTCAAATGACAAAATGGAATCGAAGGCATGGGCCACATCCTTTTTTCCCACACTTTTTTCAAAACGCTCGGAAAGCACCCTGTTGTACCAGCTGGTATCGTAGAGGGCAATCCGGCCTTTTGCTGGCATTTTCGTCCAGAAACGCCACATGAACGGGTGCATCCGTTCTTCTTCTGTCTCCCTTTTCACAGGATGGACTTCGAATCCTCTGGGGTCCAGGGCGTGAATCAGCGCCCCGATCTGAACGCCTTTGCCCGCAGCCGGGTATCCCTCAAAAGCAATCATCACAGGAATCCCCAGATTCCTGCACTGGCGCTGCAGCCTTCCCAGTTCCGCCTCCAGGATATTCATCCTGGCCTGATACTCTTCTTTCGTCATTTCTTTCGTTAAATCCAGCTTTTCTAACACAGCCATTCCTCCTTTCCACTGACAGTTCCTAACAGCCTGCGTCCGTTACACTTATTCTTTTCCCACCTGCTTCAAATATACATCCTTTTCCTGATAAACCTGGAATCCGCCCTTGGTGAGAATCTCAATGGCACCCTCCGGGTCGCTGCATTTCATCACCGCAGCAGCCTGATCGCCGTTGGCGAAGGCGTACATATATTCCACGTCGATTCCCGCATCCGCCAATTTCCCCATTGCCTTTCCTAAAGAGCCCACAGCATGGCTGACACCGATGCACACCACTTCTGTCAGCTTGGCCGCAAATTCATTTTCTCTCAGCTTCTCTCTCCCCTTTTCCGGGTCGGAAACCATCATGCGCAGCATGCCATAATCAGAGGAATCCGCAAGAGAAAGGGCCACGATATTCACATCGTTATCCGCCAGAATCTCCAGCACCTCATGCAGCCGTCCCAATTTATTCTCCAAAAATACAGATAATTGTTTTACGATCATTTTCTCTCTCCTTTACAGCTTCCTCTTGTCAATCACACGTTTTGCTTTTCCCTCACTGCGCTCAATGGATTTGGGCTCTACCAGTTTTACCTGGGCAGCGATTCCCAGCGCCTGCTTGATCACATGTTCGATCTTCCTGGTGAGGCTCTGAAGCTGGTTCATCTGGTCGGAGAAGAACCGTTCTTCTACTTCCACCTGAATTTCCAGTGTATCCAGATTGCCCTGGCGGTCTACAGTCATGAGATAATTGGGCAGTACCTCATCCACTTCCAGAAGCGCTGCTTCCACCTGGGACGGGAATACATTCACACCGCGGATAATCAGCATATCATCCGTACGGCCGGTGAAGCGTGCAATCCTCGCATGGGTTCTTCCGCATTCACAGGTGGTATAATCAATACTGGTGAGGTCTTTGGTGCGGTAACGGAACAGAGGCAGAGCCTCCTTGGTAACTGTGGTAATAGCCAGTTCCCCTCTCTCCCCTGGGCCCACAGGTTCCAGCGTATCCGGATTGAGGATTTCCGGGATAAAATGGTCCTCCCAGATATGCAGCCCCTTGTGATACGGGCAGTCCTGGGCCACGCCTGGTCCCATAATCTCGGACAGGCCATAGATGTCATAGGCTTTGATATTCAGCATCTGCTCCAAGGTATCTCTCATGGCATCTGTCCAGGGCTCTGCCCCGCAGATGGCAGCTTTCAGCTTTATGTGGGGCACCCGTCCTGCCTCCACCACGGCCTCCGCCAGATGCATGGCGTAGGAAGGCGTGCAGGCCAGAGCCGTAGCCCCGAAGTCTTCCATTAATGTGATCTGCTTCTTGGTATTTCCGGAGGACATGGGAATCACAGTGGCGCCCAAGTACGCAGCCCCGTCATGAAGCCCCAAGCCCCCTGTAAAAAGGCCGTAACCATAGGCCACGTGCACCCGGTCACTTCTGCCAAGTCCTGCCATGGTCAGCCCTCTGGCCACACATTCGCTCCACACAGACAGGTCGTGGCGGGTATATGCCACCACCGTAGGCTTTCCCGTAGTACCGGAGCTGGCATGAATCCGGTTAATCTGTTCTTCCGGCACTGCCACCAGGCCAAAGGGATAATTATCCCGCAGGTCGTCTTTGGTGGTAAAGGGAAGCTTTACCAGGTCCTCCAGCCCTTTGATATCGCCGGGCTCCAGCCCCATCATCTGCATCTTTTTCCGGTAAAAGGGTACATTGTGATAAACCCGTTCCACCATTTTCACCAGGCGCGCTCCCTGCAGATGAGACAGCTCGTCCCGGCTCATACACTCTTTTGGCTCATTCCACATCATAATAGATTTCCCCGCTTTCCTTTATTGACCCAGGCTTTCCATACAGGTGAAGCCCTTTGATTTTAATACATTTTCTGTCTCAAATACTTCGTCCGAGTGAAGCACAACCGCCGGGATTCTGCTCATACGGCCGAAGGAAGAATAGGTGTAGTTGATGCTGATATTGCTCTCATACAGCGCAGCCAGCAGACGGTCCATTCCCCCCTGCTCGTCCGGAAGCTCCACAGCAATCACATCACAGATCTTTGTCACAAATCCCCGGCTGGTGAGAGCTTCCTTTGCCTTCTCCGGATTATCCACCAGCATGCGCAGAATCCCGAACTCCGGCGTGTCAAAAGAAGCAAACGCGTAAATATTTACCTTCTGCTCGTGAAGTGTCATTGTCACTTTGCGAAGGCTTCCTGCCTGATTTTCCACAAATACTGCCAATTGTTTTAACATGTTTATTCCTTTCCTTTATAAAATCATATCATTACACCACCGGCCGTACTAGAGCGTGTTTGAAAATTCATTCACGCCACCCATACGCCCCAGTCCTGTCAATTACAGCCCTTCGCCCCTCAGGTCAGTCACCCGCTTTGCTTTGCCCTCGAATCTCTGCAGGCTCATAGGCGCTGTAATCTGTATCACCGCATCCAGCCCTAAAATGGCTTTCAGGTTCTTGCGGATACTCCCATTTAATTTTTCCAGTTTCCCATAAGAATCCAGCAGACGGTCATCAATAAGTTCCACAGTTATAGTCATCACATCCAGCCGGTTCTTTCTCTCCACTTTAATCTCATAATGAGGCCCGATCTCCGGAATCTGAAGCAATACTTCCTCGATCTGGGTGGGGAATACGTTCACGCCCCGGATTACCAGCATATCGTCGGAACGGCCGGACAGATTTTCCATGCGGACTGTGGTTCTGCCGCATGGGCATGGCTCATACATCAATTTGGAA
>CAJURF010000085.1 GCA_910588825.1 uncultured Lachnospiraceae bacterium | reverse complement strand
TAGAAACTTATTAAACAAGTAGTCTTGATTGACTACACCATTATTATACTAGGAGATGAAAAAATGGAGTGGATGCACCAGTTGAATCAGGCAATAGCTTATATTGAAGATCATCTGACTGAAGAAATTGATTACAGACAGCTGGGGAAAATTGCCTGTTGTTCCGCCTATCATTTTCAAAGAATGTTTACGTACATGGCGGGGGTTCCCTTATCAGAATATATCCGCAGAAGAAAAATGTCTCTGGCCGCTGTGGATATACAGGGGAGCGGGGAGAAGATTGTGGATATCGCGTTAAAATATGGCTATCACTCGCCCACTGCTTTCAACCGGGCATTTCAGTCAATACACGGCGCCGCGCCTTCTGCAGTGAGAAATGAAGGAGCTTCCATAAAATCGTTTCCTCCGCTTCACTTTAAACTGATTGTGAAAGGAGCAGAAGAAATGAACTATCGCATTGAAAAAAGGGATGCTTTTCGAGTAATGGGGGTATCTCATCCGCTGGAGTGGGATATTGAGAAAAACTTTGAGGTGGTGCCAGGTATGTGGCAGAAGGTTTCCACTGATGGGACCATACAGAAGCTGGTGCAGATGATGGACAGCCAGCCCATGGGGATTATGGGGATAAGCGTCTGTAATGATGAAGAGCAGTGGAAATATTTTATCGCCGTTTCCAGCTCGAAGACAGACGAAAATCTGGAAGAATATACTGTTGGCGCTTTTACCTGGGCTGTTTTCGACGGGGAGGGAGCCTGTCCCCAGGCCATTCAGGAACTGGAGCAGCGCATTGTCACAGAATGGCTGCCCACGTCAGGATATGAGTATGCCAGCGGGCCGGACATTGAACTGTATCTGAATGCAGACCCTCAAAATGCCAAGTTCCAGGTCTGGATTCCCGTTATGAAAAAATAATTTTATTATTATGGTGAAGAGCTATGGAGAAAAAGCATAACCTGAATATTGACAATTCAATCTGCATATGATATTATCAAGGTGTCAACAGTAAGTCTTGCGTAAGTGCCGCTGTCTCGGTAAGGGTTATGTGTTAGCTCCGCCCGCAAGCAATTGACACCGATAATTCAGCAGGCTTAACAGCCTGCTTTTTTTGAGAGGCAGGCATGGAACATTTATACATTGATGAATCTGGCACTATGACGGTTTCACATAACAAAACGCATCCATATTTCATAATATCAATTATCCGGGCAAAAAATGTAGATAGATTAAAGAGAATATACAAGAGGTTTGTCAGCTCTCATAGGGAAGAATTAAAAAAAGCTGATGAAAGAAAATTGATGTTCGAGGGTTCAGATTTTTTGGAACTAAAAGGCAGTTGCTTTACTCCAAAGCTAAAAAGAGAATTTGTGGATTTTTTTTGCAGAAACGAATATTTTGAATTGTTTTATATTGTTGCAGAAAACAGCCGCATACAGGCAAAGTTTTATGAAAATACCGCAAGAGCCTTTAACTATCTCGTGCGATTGGCATTGGAATATTACATACAAAATAATTACATTTCGGATGAAGGGATTATCATCCAACTGGATGAACGAAACGAAAAGACCGAAACAAAACATTTTTTAGAGAACTATTTGCAGACAGAGCTTGGAATGAGAAATGTGGTAAAAGGGAATTGCAAGGTAAAGTATTTTGATTCTGCGAATAATTGTATTATACAAATTGCAGATGTCTTTTCGAATTTATATTTTTCAGAATTAAAAACTAAGGCGTATACAAAAGAAATTGAATATATGAAAACGGATGGATATTTGAAACATATTTTTGAATTTCCTCTTTAAGGAATTGAAAAAATAAACAAGACAAGGATGCATTTCAACAGAAAAAAGTTACGCACAGTTTACCGGCGGCAGGGAGAAATCTTTGCCGTCTTATTTGCGTGTCAAATTACCCATACTATAAAATCATGATTTCGTGATTTTATTTTTGTATTCTTACAATTATATTGAGTTTCCAACATAAATATGTTATGATAGAAGCAGAAATTGATTTGGAGGCATAGTATGAAAGTTTGTTATGATAAGCTTTGGAAGCTATTAATTGATAAGAAAATGAAAAAAACCGACTTGATTCGAGACGCAAAAATCAGCTCGAATGTATTGGCTAAAATGGGAAAAGAGGAGTCTGTGTCTTTAGAGAGTATAGGGAAAATATGTTCCCTGTTCGGCTGCAGTGTTGATGATATATTAGAATTTAAGTTACCAGAACAGACAGCAGACAACGGGGAGAACAAATGAGATACTTGGGAAATAAAGAGTCCATACTGACAGAAATCAGGGATTTGCTTGAATCACAAAATTTATTACAGGAAGGCTACACATTTTTCGATGCATTTTGCGGCTCTGGTTCTGTATCAGATTATTTTAAAGCATATTATAACATCATCATAAACGATAATTTAACATGGTCTGTAATATATACAAAAGGAAGGGTCTGTGCACCTGTCTGTACATTTGATCAATTAGGGTTTGACCCCTTTGAATACCTGAATGGAAATGATTTTACAGTTCAAGGGTTTATGTATAAAAATTATGCCCCCACAGAAAGTGCCAGAATGTATTTTACCCCCGAGAATGCCGAAAGAATCGACTACTTCCGAAAGCAGATTGAGGACTGGAAAAATGACGGACTGCTTTCGGAAGAAGAATATTGTTATTTAATCGCATGCCTGATTGAGTCTGTTTCGGATGTTTCCAACACAGCAGGCGTATATGGTGCTTTTCTGAAAAAATGGGATTCCAGAGCAACCAAGAAAATTATATTCAGTCAAGTTGATTTCTGCCAGGACAACTATAAGTCAATCAAAACATATAATGCCAAAATTGAAGATATTATTGAAAATGTTGCGTGCGATATTCTGTATTTAGACCCGCCTTATACACAGAATCAGTATGGAACTCAGTATCATTTGCTGGAGACACTGGTGCTTGATGATAACCCTTCTATAAGCAAAGTGACTGGTTCCAGAAGCACAGCGCCCATGCGCTCTAATTGGTCAAAAGAATATAAGGCAAACATTCTATTCGACCGCATTCTTGCAAAAACAAAGTCCAAATACATTATTTTGAGCTATAACAACGATGGTTTCATGTCTAAAGAATATATTGAAGCAGCCATGAAACGTTATGGAAAACCTGAGACATATGTATGCAGAAAAATCGCATATAAAAAATATCAAAACTGGAAGTCGCAAAATGAGAACAAACATTTCGAGTACCTTTTCTTTGTTGAAAAGAAAGAGATTCGTGATGTGGTTTTTGAGTGTCCCCTAAATTATATTGGCAGTAAGGCAAAGATTGTTCCTGACATTCTGAGATACCAGCCCAGAGATTATGATACATTTATCGATGGCTTTGGCGGGGGATTTAATGTGGGCATTAACATATCCCATAAGAAAGTAATCTATAATGATTTGAATTATTTGATTACAGATTTGATTCGTTCCTTTAAGGAGCACGATACCTATGACTATCTGCTCTATATGAAGCGGATCATTAAGAAGTTTGGCCTGGAAAAAGCCAACAGACCGGCATATTTAGAAGCAAGGAGTTATTATAATTCCCTTCCGGCAGAAAAAAGGGACTCCAGATTACTGTTTACCATTATCTTGTATGGATTCCAGCAGCAGATAAGATTTAACAGCCAGCATGATTTTAATAATCCGGTGGGTATGCGGTGGTTCAATGATAAGATATTAGAGAAAATGATTAGTTTTTCAAGACAGATTAAAGAAGGAAATTATGAATTCTACAGTCAGAGTTATAAAGAATTAATAGACCAGATGACTCCCTCCACATTCGTGTATTTCGATCCACCTTATCATTTAACTACAGGGTCCTATAATGATGGAAAGAGAGGATTTGACGGATGGAATAAAACGCTGGAATCTGAGTTGTTTGCGTTTGCAGATGGTCTTCATCAGGCAGGCGTTCCTTTTATGTTGTCGTATGTAATTGAACATAAAGGGAAAACCAACCAGGAACTTTTGGATTGGATAGATAAACAGGGTTATCAGGTGATTCATCTGGGTGACATTATTGGCATTTCCGGCAGCCGCAGGAAGGAGGTTTTGATTATTAATTATGGAACGTAGAAGCATACCACATTTTATAATCAAAGCAAATCTTCAAAAATCAAAAATTACAGGAATATATTTTAGTGACCATGTAACCCCTGAAGTGCTGCGTGATGTATGCCGCCGAATCACTGGGCAGACTGATTTTACACACGAGTATGTAGATAATGACTACCAGGATGAGTTCCTGGAAAAATCTTACAATAAAGGGCGTATGGCTGTTATGCAGTATGAAGATGCTGTCAGCTATATCAGTTTTTCTGAACTTGAAATCAGCGGAAGAAATTCAAGTGTTCAGAGTGTACCAACCGCATACAATTTGTTTTTCAGCAATCCATACCCGGAAAAACGCCTGTATTACTATTTTCTGAATGTATCAGGCAATGCTGAAACGGATTATCAGATATTAATCTATCGTCTGATGAATACAATTGGGTTTCAATTTCTCAATGCAAGTCCGGATTTGTTGAGAAGAATAACTGCATTTCATTCGGTAGAAGATATCATTTTCAACCGGAGAATTAATGCAGGAAGAAACCGAAGCAATAATTCTACTTTTATCACCAGGGGAAACGCGGGGGAAATCGAGATTTATGGAAAAACTTATGGAGCCAATAAATACGAAACCAGTTTGATTTGTTATGCTCTTGCTCAATTATGGCAGTCAGGGCAGAGCATGAAACTGTATGAAGTTCTGGAAGGTGATTTAAAAGAATTACCGGAGTCCAGTTTAAAGGTGATCAGGCATATGGGTGTCATTGATATTATTCCCACAGACATGACTCTGGAAAAAAGAATATACGAAAAGGAGAATAGTTTACGTTCCCCCCGCTATACATATAATCTGTTCAATAAGCTTGGCAATAAGCACTGTGCCCTTTGTAACTGCCAGATACCTGAGTTGATTCAAGGTGCGCATATTCTTCCGGTTGCTGCCATAAAGAAGATGCACGGCCTGTCACTGGAACAGCGTTTGAATCTGGCTCTGGATGGGGATAATGGTTTGTGGCTGTGTGAAAACCATCATAAAATGTTCGATGAAGGGATGGTTTCTTTTGACAGCAGCGGACGTCTTTTGGTGGAGAATGACATTGACCAGCGCCACAAGAGATTTATCGATGAAATAACAACCAATAGAAAGCTGCCGTCTGAATTCCTGACGGACAGGTTTTTATGGTATCTTCAGCAAAGAAAGATGGCTGGATAAAGAATCTCAAAAAATATTTGACAAAGCTCTCTATAAATGTTACCCTAATTCTATCTTATAAAGATCAAAAGCGATGAGAAGGAGTATTACATATGATTCCCGACTTCAGAAAGCTGTTGGATGATGCGAAACAGCGGAGGGTGCATATGGAACTGACCTTTGAGCAGCTGCCCGAAATCTTCTTCCAGACAGGTTCTGCCGCATGAGAACGCAGACAGAGACGGGAAAATGAGAGTAGACGCAGACGGCAGTCCGGCCGTTATCCCGGAGAGGTATAAGACCGCGTATCAAAAGGGTGCAGGTCCGTATCTTACTGAGTGTATGAACCAGTGTACTGATTCATAAAATTAAGAGTGGTACCGCGTGGGATAATAGATTGAACATTGTCCCCCGTCTCTTACGGCTGTAGAAGCTGTATTAGATGGGGGATTTTTTATCGTATAGGAAACTTTGTCTCCTGTACGATAAAACCCCTCCGGGGGATCACACTGGAGCGTGTCTTAAAATTTATTCCCGCTCTGGAATCATAATCTGAAATTCAAGTAAAAGGAGGACTAGAAAAAATGATGAATCACAAAAAATATACCAGGCAGTATTTCATGCCTCCGGTAAAATCAATGAAATGGACGGAAAAAGAATATGTTGATAAAGCCCCTGTATGGTGCAGTGTGGACCTGCGGGACGGAAATCAGGCCCTGGTGATTCCCATGAGTCTGGAACAGAAAGTGGATTTTTTCAAACTTTTAGTGGAAATAGGCTTTAAGGAAATCGAAGTGGGTTTCCCCGCCGCCTCAGAGACAGAGTACCAGTTCCTGAGAAAACTCATTGAGGACGACCTGATTCCCGATGATGTGACCATCCAGGTGCTTACCCAGGCACGGGAGCACATTATCCGCAAAACCTTTGAGGCGCTGGAGGGGGCGAAAAAAGCGGTTGTCCATGTGTACAATTCCACCTCTCTGGCACAGAGAGAACAGGTATTTAAAAAATCAAAAGAAGAGATCCTGCAGATTGCCGTGGACGGAGCGGCACTGCTGAAAAAGCTCACCGACGAGACCAACGGAAATTATTTATTTGAATACAGTCCGGAAAGTTTCACAGGGACGGAGCCAGAGTATGCCCTTGAGGTGTGCAATGCGGTTCTGGATGTGTGGAAGCCCACCCCTGAGAAGAAGGCTATCATCAATCTTCCCGTGACGGTACAGCATTCCCTTCCTCACGTTTATGCCAGCCAGATCGAGTATATGTGTGAAAATATGAATTACAGGGAAAATGTGGTGGTATCTCTGCATCCCCACAATGACAGGGGATGCGGCGTGGCCGATGCGGAGCTGGGTCTTCTGGCCGGGGCAGACAGAATCGAGGGCACTTTGTTCGGCAACGGCGAACGCACCGGCAATGTGGACATCGTGACCCTGGCTATGAATATGTATTCCCAGGGTGTGGATCCAGGACTGGACTTTTCCGATATGCCTCACGTGTGTGAATGTTATGAAAAATACACGGGGATGCGGATTGATGAGCGGAGTCCTTACAGCGGGGCACTGGTATTTGCCGCCTTCTCCGGCTCCCATCAGGATGCTATCGCCAAGGGTATGCACTGGCTGGAGGAAAAACAGCCCCCTCACTGGACCATTCCCTATCTGCCCATTGACCCTAAGGATGTGGGGAGAAGTTACGATGCAGATGTGATCCGCATTAACAGCCAGTCCGGCAAGGGCGGTGTGGGCTATATTCTGGAAACCAGGTATGGCCTGAATCTGCCTGCAAAAATGCGGGAGGCCATGGGTTATGCATCGAAAGCCGTATCCGACCATACCCACAAGGAGCTGCTCCCGGAGGAAATCTTCGAACTGTTCAAGAAGAGATTCGAGGACGTGGTGGAGCCATACAGCATTCACGGTGTCCATTTCCAGCAGGTAAACGGCATCACTACCCAGGTTACCTCCACATTCCAGAACGAGACGGTCACCACAGAAGCTACCGGAAACGGACGTCTGGACGCAGTGAGCAATGCGCTGAAAAAGGCATACGGCCTGGATTACCAGCTGGTGACTTACCAGGAACACGCCCTGGAACAAAGCTCCAGTTCCAGAGCCATCGCCTATGTGGGCATCAGCAGTCCGTCAGGAGAACTGTTCTGGGGAGCAGCTGTAGACCCGGATATTATCCGCGCCAGCATCGACGCCCTGGTAACTGCCATCAACAATATGGCAAGAAGCTGAACCTATGCGGGTAAGAATGAGTACTCTGTGCTATATTGAGCAGGACGGCAGATACCTGATGATGCACAGAACGAAAAAAGAAAAAGATATCAACAAAGACAAATGGATCGGCGTGGGCGGACATTTCGAAGAAGGGGAGAGCCCGGAGGAATGTCTGCTCCGGGAGGTTTGGGAAGAAACTGGATATCATCTGACCTCATACCGGTTCCGGGGAATTGTCACATTTATATCCGGAAAAGGCGAAATCGAATATATGCACTTATTTACCGCCGATGGTTTTACCGGGACAGCTGTTTCCTGCAATGAAGGGGAACTGGTCTGGATGGATAAAAAGGAAATCTGGAAGCTGAATATCTGGGAAGGGGACAAAATCTTCTTCCGGCTTCTGGAGGATGAGCTTCCTTTTTTCTCTCTGAAACTGGTATATAACCAACGGGACCAGATGACAGAAGCAGTGCTAAACGGCAGGAAAATGGAACTTTTTGATGTGTTGAATCCGGACGGTACCAGGTCAGGAGTGGTCAGCGAACGGGGCGTAGTACACCGGGAGGGAAGTATCCATCCGGTTTCCCATGTGTGGGTGATACGGATGAGAGAAGACGGCGGCTATGATCTGCTTTTGCAGAAACGAAGCCGGGAGAAAGATTCCTTCCCCGGCTGTTACGACATTTCTTCCGCCGGCCATGTGGAGGCGGGGGACGATTATCTGGACACGGCGGTGCGGGAATTAAAGGAAGAACTGGGAATCACTGCCTCAGAAGAACAGCTGCGGTATGCTGGCACCTGCCGGACAACATACCGGGGAGAGTTTTACGGAAGTCCGTTTCTAAACTGTGAATACAGCAATGTCTATTTATATCTGGAGCCGGTGGACATGGAAGCGTTGTCTCTGCAGGAATCAGAAGTGGAAGAAGTGCGCTGGATGGATGCTGGCTGCTGTCTGGAGGGTGTGAGAAACGGAACCTTTCCCAACTGCATCGAGGAAGATGAACTGCTTATGATCCATGATTTTATGAAGAAAACAAGAAACGTTGATTTTTTCCATTACACTTCAGAAAAGGAGTAGGATTTCATGATAGAAATACCAGGTCTGGACGAATATATCGCCCAATATCCCGTGTATGAATACCGGATTATTTCCACAGATAACCTTCCCGTAGAACCCCGGGTGCGCACTGTGTGCCAGCAGGAATGTGAGCGGTACGGCACCACCTGGGCGTGTCCGCCGGGGGTGGGGGAGCTGGACGAATGCCAGCAGTTCTGCCACACCTATCCCTGCGGTGTGTTCTTTTCCTCCGTGGCAGAGGTGAGGGACGTGCTGAATATGGAGGAAATGCTGCAGACTCGAAGCGCTCATGAAGAAATCACAAACCAGATCAACCAGTATATGTCCAAAAAAGGACTGGATACTTTCGTGCTCTCCACCGAATCCTGTGAAATCTGCCAGGAATGCTCTTACCCAAAAGGCCCCTGTCGTTTTCCTGACCAGATGCACCCCTGTCTGGAAGCATATGGTATTGTAGTGCCTGAGATTGTGGAGCGGGAGAAGATGGAGTACTATCTGGGCGGCAACACGGTTCTGTGGTTTTCGCTGATCTTATTCCGGTCTGTCTGAAGCAGAAACATAAATCCCTCACTCTTGTCATATACTAGGGAATAAAAGCCTGGAGCATCTATGAAAGAGACATACACCCGTTTCCGGGAGGGACTGATGAACACCCTGGAGGTGCCGGAAGATCTGGCAGCCCAGGAGTCCCTGCTGACCATCACCGGCAACAGCAGTCTGTATATTGAAAATTATAAGAGCATACAGTTTTATTCCCAGAACAGCATACGGATACTTACGAAAAGAGGCCGGATCAGAATCTGCGGAAAATCTTTGAAAATCCAGTTTTACACCTGTGACGAAATGGGAATCAGCGGGAATTTCCAGGAAATAGTATTTGAATCGTAACCAGGAGGATTTTCTGTGATTAATCAAATTGTCCGATTCTTAAAAGGATATGTGCGTATACGAATCAGCAGTCAGGAGCCGGAACGTTTTTTAAACCTCTGCGCAAAAAACAACCTGCTTTTATTCCAAATTGAAGAGAAGAACGGTACTTGTGAGATGGATATCAGTCTGTCTGGCTTTTTTAAACTGCAGCCTATCTGTCGTAAAACCCATACCCGCATACATATTCTCCGCAAAAGAGGCATCCCCTTTTTCTTCCTCAGAAACAGAAAAAGAAAAGCACTTTTCATGGGCCTGGCACTTTGCTTTGTTCTGGTGTACTTGCTGTCCACAAGAATCTGGAATATTCATGTGGACGGCAATTATTCTTACAGCACCCAGTCCATCCTTGCGTATCTGGAGGGACAGGATATCCGCCACGGCATCGCCAAGAGAAAACTGTCCTGCGCTGATATTTCAGCAGGAATTCGTGAAAACTTTCCCGACATGATCTGGGTGGCAGCCAGAATCCGCGGAACCAGGCTGCTGATTGCTGTGCAGGAAAACATGGATTCCATGCCCCAGGAGGAAGATACATCTGACCCGAAACCCAGCGATTTGGTAGCTACCAAAAGCGGGGAGATCATGCAGATGGTTACCCGGCAGGGTATTCCCCAGGCCCAGGTGGGCGACACATGCGAAAAGGGCCAGATATTAATCAGGGGCGTGGTGGATATTATCAACGACGACGGACAGCTGGTGCGCCAGGAACTGGTTCCTGCAGATGGGGACGTATATATCAAAACTGCCTATTCCTATTATAAAGAATTCCCATTGGCTTATGAAAAACGGGTTTACACGGGAAAAACCAGAAAAAATCTGGTTCTGCAGATACACTCGCTGGAATTCCAGGCAGGGCTTCCTGGCCATCCTTTTGACCATTTTGACCAGGTTGGAAAATTTCACACATTAAAATTGACAGAAAATTTTTATCTTCCCATTATATATGGAAGGAATACGGTATATGAGTATCAAATTGTCAAAAAAAAATACTCTAAGGAACAGGCGGAAGCACTGGCCAGGGACTATATTTTACGTTTTTTGGACGAAATTATGGAAAAAGGGGTAGAAATATTAGAAAACGGTGTTAAAATAGAAGTAACCAAAGACCGCTGCATAAGCAGAGGAACCATTTATGGGCTGGAGAAAAACGGGGACCGTGTTCCTCTATCCGGCCGACAGGAAACTTCAAAAGCCGAAAAATCAGAGGAACAGTAATGTAAAATTGGCGGAAAGGATAGCGGATGAGCAATATCTTAGAGGCATTGATCGAGCTGCCTGTGGAACACGAGAAAAATGTGGCTGGTACTTTTGACGAACATTTGAAGTCAATAGAAAAAACGTTAAATGTGACTTTGGTCAGCAGAGACGGCCTGCTGAAGATACTGGGTGCACCGGAACGGGTGGAGAGAGCCCGCAGACTGCTGGAACAGCTTCTGGCGTTATCCAGACGGGGCACTGCCATTACCGCCCAGAGTGTGAATTATGCCCTGGCCCTGGCTATGGAGGAAAAGGAAACATATCTCACACAGATGGACCAGGACATTATCTGTCATACCATACAGGGACGCCCCATCCGCCCGAAAACCCTGGGACAGAAACAGTACGTAGAGCTGATCCGGAAAAATATGATTGTGTTTGGAATCGGCCCTGCAGGCACCGGAAAGACCTATCTGGCCATGGCTATGGCAGTGACTGCGTTCAAAAGCGATGAAGTCAGCCGGATTATCCTTACCCGTCCGGCCATAGAAGCCGGGGAGAAGCTGGGGTTTCTGCCGGGTGATATGCAGAGTAAAGTAGACCCGTATCTGCGTCCTCTTTACGACGCCTTGTATCAAATCATGGGACCGGACAGCTTTGCAAAGAATATGGAGCGTGGATTGATCGAGGTGGCTCCCCTGGCCTATATGCGCGGGCGTACCCTGGATAATGCCTTCATCATTCTGGACGAGGCTCAAAACACCACCCCGGCCCAAATGAAGATGTTCCTCACCAGAATCGGCTTTGGGTCAAAGGTGATTGTGACGGGAGATGCCTCACAGAAAGATCTGCCTGTTGATTCTGTTTCTGGTCTGGATATTGCCAGCCGGATTCTGAAAAAGATCGACGGCATCGGATTTTGTCAGCTGACCAGCCGGGACGTGGTGCGTCATCCGCTGGTGCAGAAAATTGTACAGGCTTACGATAATTATGAGATGAAAAACAAAAATGCCAAGGGCAGGAGAACTTCATGAAATTATATGTGACATACGAGGCGGAAGAACAGCTGGACTTTGATTATACCAAGCTGGCCGCTGCCGTGGGTGAGGCCATTCTGGAGACAGAACATTTTCCCAGTGAGACGGAAGTGAATCTGGTTCTCACTTCTGATGAAGAAATCCACCGGGTCAACCGGGAATTCAGGGATATTGACTCCCCCACAGATGTGCTCTCATTCCCGGCTGTGGACTTTGAAAACCCCGGAGACTACCCGGAATATCCAGATTGGAAAAATACTTATAAAAATCCGGATACTGGAAATATTATATTGGGAGACATCATGATTTCTGTGCCGAAATCCATCAGTCAGGCTCATCTGTATGGCCACAGTGTGAGAAGAGAGTATTCCTTTCTCTTTGCCCACAGCATGCTTCATCTGCTGGGATATGACCATATGGAACCGGATCAGGCCCGGGTGATGGAAGAAAAACAGGAAAAAATACTGCAGAATTTAGGAATTAGCCGATAGGGGAAACGTATGAAGAAAAAATTGATTCGAAACGCAGCAGTCATTCTGGCAGCAGTCTGTATGCTTTCAGGATGCAGCAAAAAAGAGGAACCTGCCCCAGCACCACCGGAGCCGGACATCCATACATCAAAAGACGAAACCTCAACACCTGTGCCGGAGCCCACGCCTACAGAAGAACTCCTCCCGGAAGGTATGGTAAACAGCTATCTGTCCGGACAGGAAGTTCCAGAAGAAATCGGCCGCCGCAGGCCGGTAGCTGTGATGCTGAACAACATTCAGGCCGCCGTACCTCAGACGGGAATTGCCAAGGCCGATGTGGTATACGAGGCGCCGGTGGAAGGAAATATCACACGGTTGATGGGAATTTTCGAAAACTATGAGGGCATGGAAAAAATCGGTTCTGTTCGCAGCTGCCGGGAATACTATATTTTCTTTGCACAGGAATTTGAAGCCATTTATGCCCACTATGGACAGGCCATCTATGCGAAACCGTTTCTGGCACAGGATTTCATCCACAATCTGAGCGGTCTGGATCAGTACGGTTCTGACATTTATTACCGCAGTACCGACCGGGTGGCGCCTCATAATGCATACACCAGTTTCGACGGCATCCAGCGGGGAATCAAAGATTATGGATACACCCAGGAATACAGTGAGGATTACCCGGGACATTATGTGTTCGCAGAAAAGGACACCGAAGAAAATCTGGATAACGGTGCCGCAGCCAATGTGGTACGCCTGAACTGTTATCCCACTAATCAGCCCTGGTTTGAATACGATGGGGAGAGTAAAAAATACAAACGGTTCCAGTACGGAGGCCCACAGATAGACAGCGAAGGCGGAGAGCAGCTGGTGTACGATAATATACTGATTCAATATCACAGTTATGAGCCCTATGATCAGAACGGATATCTGAACATTGACGCTATCTCCGGCGGAAACGGAAAGTTTGTAACCCATGGGAAAGCCATTGACATCCGCTGGGAGAAGAACGAACCTTGGGGGCAGACTCATTATTTTGATGAGAACAACCAGGAGATTCATCTGAACCGTGGGAAAACCTGGGTGTCAATTGTACTTGATGATAAGATTGACGGAGTGGTTGTGGAATAGGACTTGGGATAGAATCCTCCTGGAAGGATATGGATATATTTGAAAGTGGTCTGGGCCATTTTGATCCGGACCATTTTTCCATGCTTTCAATTGTAATATTATACTGACATAATGGGATTTGTTCCTGATGATTTAAGAGGAGAAAAAGATGTATGGTTACAGGTGCAGTCAAGAATAAAGTAGATAAAATATGGACGGATATTTGGGCGGGCGGTATCACCAATCCTTTGACAGTTATTGAGCAGCTGACATACTTGATGTTCATACGTTCTCTGGATGAGAAAGAACTGGAAGTTGAAGAATTAGAAAACATGACCGTCTGCCGGACTTTACTGAACAAGGTGAACTAATTGAGATTATAGATGACTCCTGCAGCGATGAGCAGGACAATACAGCATTTGCACGGTATATGGGCGACGCCATGTTCCTGATTCCCACTCCACAGGTCTTGCAAAAAATCATCACTGAGCTGGACGATCTGTATGAACATGACATTGCCGATTTGGATATGCAGGGCGATTTGTATGAATACATGCTGGGCAAACTGGCTACCGCTGGTAAGAACGGACAGTTTCGTACACCAAAACATATTCGTGAAATGATGGTGGTACTGCTGCAGCCTGCCCCAGACGATATCATTTGTGAAGTTAAGACTCGCTATTTAATACAATTTAATATTACATAGCCCTTGAGGTGTCGGTTTTGAAACCGGCTTATTTTTTTGTCAATGGATGTCAATAAAAATATTACAGGTTCCCGTAACAAAAGGTATTGATAATTTGGCTTTCTGGTGATATAAATATTACAGACACCAGTAATAAGAATTACAGGAAGGAGAAACATATGTTAGTTTCAAAGAATATACAGATAGAATTTGCAGATTCGTCCATGAAAGCCATAGACGCCATCCACGATATTAGAGAAGGTGTAAGAAGTGCATCGCTTAACCTTTATTCTCGATACGACGTACAAATTCAAATCCCGATGCTTTATGGTGAGGATAAGGTCGTTGTGGAAATAAATATTCCAGAAGAAATAGTAGATACCTTCTCAATTGGACCGCATCTTAAAGGGGTGGCCAATTATCTCCTAAAGAGTTGCAACGGACGATATGACCAGTATGTCGTCGGAAAGAGACTGTTGGTATATACAGAAGTAGCCGCACCTGATATGTCTGATAATCGTTTCCCAATGGAGGATAGATTGGAGGCAGTTGCTAAATTTGCAAGATTACTAGAAAGGTCGGATGAAGAGGCTATGGATGCTATCAGTCGGATTCTGGTTATTTTGAAGGATACTGAAAATACAATTACAGGACTGTAGGGGAGAGAAAAACTATGAATGAAATGAGAAACAAAACAGCAAATGAAAATTGGTCACAGAGTGCATCGGAGGTTGCAAAGCATTCTTCGATTTCATTCTCGTTAAGTGGATGGCCTGCAGCAGCAACATTGATTTCTATCTCGACTTCAGTTGTGTTGATTTATGCTATTAAGGCATTTGCGGCTCGTGTATAAATAATGAGAGGAGAAGCAGATGGAAGAAATAAAATGCAGTCAAACAGAAGTAGTTGAGGAATTTTTGGTTTCAATTACAGAAACCGAAGAATATAAATCTGTAGAGTATCTTGTGGTTTCTATCCGAAAGCAAATGTTGGATTACTTCACAGCGTTTAGGGGTAGAGATAACAAATTCAAAACACCACCCTTTTTGCAATCCTTAGTCGAGCGAGTAGGAAAGATATATCAAGACATGCAGATTGCCGTGAATGATATACTTGATTACATGGAGAAAAATGATAGTCATGGATGGATAATGTATTATGATGAGGCATTTATTCGCAGACCCAGTGTAACAGGAACAGTGCAAGTAGATGCAGAGTTTCTGTTTACGATTATCACGGGATTTGTGCTAGTACAGCGTTGCTTAAATTTATGTGAATAAAAATAGTACTTCCTTTAAAGCC
>CAJURF010000084.1 GCA_910588825.1 uncultured Lachnospiraceae bacterium | reverse complement strand
GTGCTCCTCAGGGAAGCCGGATTACCAGCATATCGTCGGAACGGCCGGACAGATTGTCCATGCGGACTGTGGTTCTGCCGCATGGGCATGGCTCATACATCAATTTGGAAATGTCCTTGGTGCGGTATCGGATCATGGGCAGGGCTTCTTTCCCCAGACAGGTCACCACCAGTTCCCCTTTGGCACCTGGGGGCAGTACCTCCCCTGTTTTGGGGTCAATAATCTCCGGTATAAACCAATCCTCATTCACATGCATTCCCTGAAGCTGTTCACACTCACCGGAGACACCGGGGCCGCACAGTTCACTCATACCGTAGTTCTGAGTGCACAGGAAGCTTTTACCCCAGATTCTGTGCATCTCGTCCCGCATTGGCTCTGTCATTCCCTCTCCGCCGAACAGTCCGATATGTATTTTCAAATCCTCCTCCGGGTCAATTCCCATGGCCCGGGCAGCTTCCCCCAGATGCAGTGCATAGGAAGGCGTGGCTACCAGCAAGGTAGTCCCCATATCCTGCATAAACATAATCTGTTTCCTTGTATTGCCGGAAGACATGGGAATTACTGTGGCGCCGATGTTTTCCAGACCTGCATGAAGCCCCAGGGCCCCTGTGAACAATCCGTACCCGAAAGCGATTTGTACAATGTCTTCGCCTGTTGCACCTCCCATACAGGCAATCCGGGACACATTGTTAGTCCAGATATGTTTGTCATTCTTTGTATACCCCACCACCGTAGGCTTTCCAGTGGTTCCTGAACTGGCATGAATACGCACCAGTTCGCTCTTGGAACAGGCAAATAATCCCATGGGATAATTATCTCTAAAATCCGATTTATTGGTAAACGGTAATTTTTCCAGATCTTTTAACGTCTGAATATCTTTTGGTTTTACTCCCGCCTGATCCATTTTCACGCGGTAATTGGGAACTTTTTCATAGGTATATGCTACAGCCTGTTTCAGTTTCCGCAGCTGAATGGCCTGAATTTCCTCCCGGGAAAAAGTCTCTTCTGGAGCCCAAATCATTGCATTTCCCTCCTTCAAATTTTGTCCAAATGCCGGTTTCCAGCATTCCAGAACGTATTTTCATTCACTTGAGTGATTTATTATATCACAGTTTTGGGGGAAGCCACAAGAATTATAACAAACCTAATCTATTTATTTGCTGCTCCTGTTCTTCATAGCTGACCAGGGTATACACACGGGTTGTATTAATATTGGAGTGCCCCAGCAGATCTGCCAGATGGCAGATATCCCTTTCCCGGTTGTAATAGGTAACTGCGAACAGATGCCTCAGGTTATGAGGAGATATTTTACTGCTTACCACTTGTGCCATATCACAGAGGCTTTTCATTTCATGAAGAATATTGCTCCGGTCCAGGGGCCTGCCCGTACGCGTCACAAAGATGCTTCCGGAGCGGATTCCCTTTTCCTTTGCATACTTTTTCAGCTCCCGGCACAGCTTCAGCGGCAGAATTACAGTCCGGGTTTTGCCTTTTAAACATACTTTCGCCTGATGGGTATACAGAGACTCCACAGTAATAAACGGCAGCTCGCTGATACGGATTCCCGTGGCCCCTATGGTCTGCATCACCAGACACAGCCTCTGCTTTCCCTTTCTTCTGGCTGCGGCGATCAGACGAAGATACTCCGCCTTGGTCAGCTCCCGCTCTTTCTCACGAAAAGCGGCTTTCTGCACTTTGAACGTCTTCACCACACAGTCTTCACTTCCCACTGCCTTGAGAAAATAATTCACCGCCGCCAGCATGGAATTGGCGCTTGTGACTGCATACCATCTCAGCAGATGCTGTTTATAGGTAATCACCACGTTTTTTGTGATCATACCATCCTCTCCCACGTATCTGATAAATCCTTTTACATCCCGCAGATATTTTTCAATGGTGGCCTGGCTTTTTTCATTGATTCGCATGTCTCTCTCAAATAGTGCAAGCATTTTTACTCTTTCAATCTTTTGTTCCATCTGCGTTTCCTCCTGTGGTATTTTAAATTCGTATGGCTGTTCCTCCAAACCTCAATCCCTTAGGAACTGTCTAAATGGAGTCCTGCTTTCACCGTGGGTACATTATACCTTCATATGTATTTGTCAGTAAATACCTGTCAAATACTGGAAAAAACCGGGATGCAAAAAGTAATTCTTCTTTTGTCTGTGATTTTTCTGAAAATTCACAAGATTGGTGTGTGAATAATTTTTTCATTAGATTTTAAAAAAAATCAGAGAATTTTCTTAACATTTTCTTGATTTTAAGTTATATTTAATAGTAATAAATTAAAAAGGAGGTTCCTATGAAAAAAACGAAAAAACTATTGATGCTTCTCACTTTAGTACTGTCCCTGGCAATGCCTGCCAACATGCCTGTTCTGGGCGCTTTAAGCACAACAGAGACGGTATCCGCAGCCAGACTCAATTACAGACAAATCACCCTGGTAAAAGGCCGCAGTCAAAGGCTGGCCATGGTGGGAACGGCAAAAAAGGCAAAGTGGTCCACCAGTGACAGAAGAATTGTCTCTGTCTCTCAAAGCGGTGTAGTTACCGGGAGAAGAAAAGGAACTGCCAGAATTACCGCCAAAATAGGAAACTCCAGGTATTCCTGTAAAGTAATCGTAAAAAAATACAGCAGTATCACATGGCAGCACCTTACCATGGAGAAGGGAAACCGCTTAAAACTGGGTACAACAGCCAGACCCAGGAAAACAAAATGGAAAAGCTCTGACCCCAATATTGTCTTCGTATCAAAGAAGGGCACAGCCAGAGCCGTCAACGCCGGTACCTGCAAAATATATGCCACCGCTAAAACACAGCGCTACATATTCAAAATTACGGTAAAGGCCCCCGTGGTAACACCTGCTCCGCAGCCGG
Organism: uncultured Lachnospiraceae bacterium; assembly: GCA_910588825.1. GTDB lineage: Bacteria > Bacillota > Clostridia > Lachnospirales > Lachnospiraceae > MGBC164599. Next base: position 12,760 of record CAJURF010000084.1, on the reverse strand, counting down.
CATCCGTATGGCTGTCCGAAACAGGCGGCAGATATCACAGAATACCAAACTGCGGGAATATGGACCCCAGCAAAGCACGCCAGGTATCTTTAAGCGAAGCCCAGAGACTGGGATATCCAGCCTGCAGTAATTGCTTTTAAAATACATCTCTGTCAGATATACCCGCGAGCCAAATGATTTGCCAGCAAGTCTTCACTGTTTCAAGCAAAACAGCAAATCATTTGGCAAATACGTATGCTCTTGAGTATACGTACGAAACGGTGTACTAATACACCGTTTTGTAGATCCTCGGATACTAAGCGCCTGATATTTGTGTCAGTGCAAGGCGGCTGAATGAGGCAATACCCTCGCTTCGCTGGGTTGCTAAGCGCCAGTGGCGCTTGTTTAGCAAAGACCGAAACAGCGGGTAGACCATACCCTGCGGTGGCATCGTCGGTTGAAGCCAACGCTGCAGATGGAAATTTAGACAAGTGAAAGGTTCGGTTAATGAGTGTGGGTTACATTAGTTATGGTTTCCTCTCCTTTTCCATCTGTGAGATCCATTTTTTGAACGTGTTTTTGTCTACTCCGGATTGTTTTGCGGCCTCGCGCACGGAAATGATTCCTTCCTTCCACATGCTGTAAAGCATATAGAATATTGGCGGAATCTCCTTCTTCCTTCTTCCGCAGTGAATACCTTTCGCTTTTGCTGCCGCCATGCCCTCCTGCACTCTCTGACGCATCATCTCACGTTCTGTCTGGGCTACATAGGATAGTGCGATCATCATAATTTCCGACACCAGACGGTCGAGAAGCCCCCGGTCTACATCTGTGTTCAAAATTTTCATATCAAGAACTGCAATCCCGCACTTTTTCTCCAGTGTAATGACTCTCCACTGTTCCAGGATTTCATTAAAATCTCTGCCCAGACGGTCGATGCTTTTAATGATGAGTTTATCCCCTTCTCTGATTGTATTCAGAAGGGCTTTGTAACCCGGACGGTTAAAATCTTTTCCTGACTGTTTATCTGAAAATATATTTTCCTCCGGTACGCCCTGCTCTGCCAAGGCAGTTCTCTGACGGTCATCGTTTTGGTGGAGTGTGGAAACTCGGATGTAGCCATATGTCCTGCCAGACGCTCTGTTCTCAGTCCTTACCCCTGACTTTGCAGTCCGTTTTTTCTTTAGTACTTTCTTAGCCATAACAGCTTCCTCCATAACTTTTTCGTAAAAGGCTGACTTGATGACAACCCCTTTCATTTTAACTGAAAGTTCTTTAAAAATCCCCCTATAAACACAAAAGGACAAAAAGGCAATACACCCTTTGTGCATTGCCTTTTTGTCCTCTATAATGTATATCTGATAAATCAGAAACTGTTATTTTGAAATCTTAACCTTTTTCTGTGCTTTTGACCATGAGCTGTAATATCTCACTCCTGCCACTGTCTTGTAAGTGCGTATGCGCACATAATAGGTTTTCTTTTTCTTTAATCCCTTTATTGTGGCCCCTGTTTTGGAACTGCCTGAAATATTTTTTGATTTTGCGCCGGAAAATTTACGGTTCACCGCGTATTGAATCTGGTAGCCAGAAACCCGGGAGTTCTTTTTCCATTTAACAGACATTTTTCTGCCAGACACATTTTTCACTTTTGTCAGCCCGGTTCCGGCAGGATTGACTGTAATGGTTATTCTTGCTGATACTTCCTCATAATCTCCATCTCCTGCCCTGACCGTAATCACTGCTTTTCCCACAAAATTCTTCTGTATGGTAACTTTTCCGTTTTTGTCAGCATTCACCTTTGTGCTGTTGGAGCCAAAACTTAAAGAACCGCCTTTAGCACGGACATTTAGCTTAAATGTCTGAACCGAGGTTTTTGCCGTCCTGGTATATCTGGCTGCCGCTGAGATCTCATTATCCGCTTTTAAGATTTCAAAGGTTTCTGTAATGGTTCCCGTATAATCTCCTGTTCCAGTCACTGTGATTTTGGCTGTTCCCGCATGAATATTCTGGCTGTATTCCACCTGGTAATCTAAAGGTGACAATACAGTGTCTTCATTTTCCACTGTGATATCCGGACACTTCTCCTGTCCGTCATAGACAAACTCCTCATCATCCACGATTAAAATATAATAAGGGGATATATCCGTCTTCTGTTCCTCCAGTGCGGGTATGGGCTGTACATCCTTTATCTCATCACAGTTTCTGCAGTGAATGGAGCACTGGCCCTCTGCAGTTTCCGTGGCCGGTATATCCTCTGTATAATCATCTTCCCAGTCATGGCCTGCCGGTATCACCTGCGGTTCCTGAATAATCCCACCGCATGTATTGCAGTGGCTGCCCTGTGTCCTCCCATTCTTTGTACAGGTGGCTGGTATCTCTGCATCTTCTACGACAGTATGAATATGGTCTGCTTCTATCCGGGGAATTTCCTGTCCATCTTTTGTCTCATCGCATCTGCCGCAGTGAATGGACTTCCATCCTGGTTCTTCTGTAGTTGCCGCTTTATCAAAGGTGTATTCCGAATCCCAGTCATGACCCCGGGCTGGGATTACTTCCTGCTCCTGTAGAATCATGCCGCATGTGCCGCAGTGGCTGCCCAGTGTCTTTCCCTCCTCTGTACAGGAAACAGGTACTGCCTGGTCGATGACCCGTTTATGGACATGAATTGCCGGGATTTCTTTTCCGTCCTTTGTCTCATCGCATCTCCTGCAATGGATAGACTGCCACCCCGGCTCCTTAGTTGTGGCTGGTTTATCAATGGTATACTTTTCTGCCCAGTCATGACCCAAGGCTGGGATTATTTCCTGCTCCTGAAGAACCTCACCGCATGTCCTGCAGTACTTTCCTTCTGTTTTTCCCTCTGTTGTACAGCCTGCCGACACAGCTGCCACAGTCACAGGGGTATGTGTATGCGTGTCTTCCAGTCTGGGGATTTCTTTTCCGTCTTTTGTGGCATCGCATCTCCTGCAGTGGATGGACTGCCATCCCGGCTCCTTGGTTGTGGCTGATTTATCAACTGTGAATTCGGTATCCCAGCGGTGACCCAGGGCAGGGACCGTCTCCTGCTTCTGAATCGTCTCGCCGCAGGTACTGCAGTGGCTGCCTTGTGTTTTCCCTGCTGTTGTACACGTGGCCGGTACTGCTTCCTCATCCACTACAACGGTATGTACGTGCCGTATCCACTGGGCGTATAAAACAAATTTCTCGCCTTCATAGGCCGCCTCACGATTGACCACAGCCTGATCCTCATAGCTCTTGCCGCTTCCGTCTGGCTTTGTATTCCATCCGCTGAACGTATCTTGACCATTTGTAAACTGATTGGCAGGCAGCCGGAATTCCTTTCCTGATTCTATCCATGGGGTAGATTCCATACTGCCGCTGGCTGCGCCATTCCCCTGAAAATAGATGCGGTACTTGTCATTTCTCGGTGTCTGAGACAGCTTCTGCGCTGTATAAACATTTCCCGGTTCATTTGGCGAGCTGGATAATATATATTGGAGCTCTCCGGAACTGTGTATATGCATTCCGTAAATATAACCTGTCTTTTTCTGGTCTTCTGACAGTGAAAAAACAGGTGTGCCCGTTCCTGTCTCAAGGTTCAATTCATATACGTGGTCCCTTCCGGAATAATAGAATTTTCCGTCAAAAGCTCCTGTCCCCGCATATTTGTCCTTCCAAGTATAACCTGGCTTATCTATTACAGGCCAAACATCCCCAATCTTTTCTACAGAGCCCTCTTTTGTAAAATCCGTTCCATTACAGGTGTATCTGCAAATGCTGTCCACCCCGTCAAATCCATACCAATACCCGCCTAAATAATCAAACCCTGCATCTGAGGCATTCCAGAAATAGCTGTCATAGGTTTCTTTTGACGCATCTTTGTCCGCTATTCCTCCAGTCATAACCCAGTCATCTGATTTCAAATGTTTGCCGTCCTCTGACTTAAAGAACTTGCTGCTTTTCATAAAATACCAATGCCTGGCTCTGCCCAGCCGGTCTTCTACTGGGTCATTCCAGGTCACGTCCACATGGTAATAAGAATCCCCGATTTTCACCATATCCCATGCATGGTTCAAAGAACTGCTGGTCACCATTTCACAGGACAATCCCAGTTCGTGGGCCAGATCCATAAATGCAAGGGCATACCCCTGGCAGACAGCCGTCCGGTTTACCAACGCCTCATAAGCTGTGTATTTTGTAAGTTTCTCATCATATTCGCAGTTACGCGCCAGATAGTCGTTGATATAAAGAGCTTTCTCCATATCGCTCCAGGAATCGTCCGCTTTACTTACAACGCTTGCGGCTGCTCTGTCGTAGGTACTTCGCATCTGCTGTAACTCGTTTTTGTCTTTTGAAATATACTCAACCCAAACCTCGGATACAAATGTACTATAATAACTGTAGCTATATCCGCCGCTGACATAAAAATACTTTGGAAATTGATTGAGTGTCTCCGAGTATATCTCTCTCAATTCTCCTGCCGTAATCTGGTACTCCGTTAGATCACAGCTGTCTGCAAAAGAATCCCACGCAGCAGTTAATTCATTTTGTACCTGTCTCTGGGTATCTGTCATTTCTGCCGAAGCCCCTGCCCGATTCTCGGATATGTCTGCTTCTTTCGGAAATCCTCCCTCCTGGATGATTTCATCAGACAAGTCCACGTACTTTTCCTGTACGCTCTTCTTATTTTCCGGGGTTCGTTCTGATGCCAGAACTTCCGCCTGCTGTCCTGCCAGGCAGACGCTCAGCCCCAAGAGCAGCATCCAAAATACTTTTTTCATTTTCCTCATTTTTTCTCCTTTTTCAAATGGGTGTAAAAATTTTTTCCATATGGTTCCTCAAAGCCAAGGCTTTCTGCTGATAGACAAGTTCTTTTTCGGGCTGTCCGCGTATATGGCAGACTTCGGACATGTTATGATAAATCTTGATGAGAAAATTTGATTCTTTTCCATACACAGCTTCTATTATTTTCTCCGCTTTTTTTATATGCTTCCACGCCGCTCGTCCGTCACCATTTTTCAGATATAGTACACATATATTTTGACAAATTGCCGCAGTGAGTAATCCCTGTTTACCAGCATTATTCAATATTTCAAATGCCTTTTGAAAGCACTGTAAAGCGTTTGAGAAATCTTTCTGCTTTTCATAAACTCTTCCCATACTATGATATAGGTATGCATTTCCATAATAGTTCTCACCATATCTGGATATTGAATCTCCTAATAAACGCTCATAGATATGCAGAGCTTCCTGAAATTTTAACAGCTTTCCACATATTGCCGCTTTCCGTCTAAGTGCCAATCTGTTTCCAGCAGAATCTTTCAGATTCTTTTTACAATATATTTCTATTGCCTGATTACAGAATTGTTCACACATGATGTAATCATTTGCTGCCTGGTAATAATTGGCGGATTCTACAAGAGCCTGCGCATATATTTCATGTTCACTGCCCAGCTTCTTCTCCACAAAATCCAGAACCGCTTTGTACCAGTAAGCACTTCTCTGTGTGTTTCCTAACATAAGCCATGTCTTTGCAAGAATCCAGATATTTTCCAAATCTGCAATTTTCATTTCTTTATTAATATACCGTTCGTCAACGATTTCTGCAGCCGCTTCGATAAAGTTATCTTCTTCACCAGAAAGACCATCTCTTATCATTCTCCAGCTTTTTATGCATGTGAGACATATAAAAATCTCTTTTTTCCCCTGGTTATTTTCTATTCTCTCTTTTGTTTCCCTGTATCTTTCCATCTCCAACTTATCATCAACGGATAAATTCTCTATATCAAGATAAGGTATCCCGATCATTTCTTCCACTGGATCCTGGAATATAAAATGATGTAAGATGCAGGAATACAAGTCTCTGGCATTGCGCGAAAGGAGCTGATTGAAATATGGTGATACTCCAAGCACAAACAGTTTTCCTATTGCAAGAATCTGGTCGCGCATAAAATTCAGCTTCTCAACCACTTCTTCATCCCCAAAACGTACTCCTAACAATTGAACATTGTAGACAATTACAATGGCAGCATCTGATTCAGAGGCCCATTTTCTGAAATCCTGTGAATTGACCATCCCATCTTTTTGACTGTCGTCTGCAATATTGTGGGTAATAATCTCCTTTTCCACCAGCCTTTTTTGTATCAGAGAAACCCATTTTTCCTGATTACAGGACTGAAACAGACATATTCCACATGGAACCTCAGTTAATGTCATAAGCAACATTTCTAACTGCTCTCTATTATTCTGAATATCGCTTATCAAAATAAGCCTCCACTAAGATTTTGATATTTTTTTGTTTTCTATCAGCCACTTTTCCACCAAAGGATGCAAATCACACCACCTTGTGCCATTATATTCCAAAACAGCGCCAATCTGCAGTAAAGTTGTAATTTCTTCTGATGAAGAAACATGCTTATTTCCTCTGTAGATTTCCTCCATTTTACCAATCAGTTCGTCACTATAACGACCGTTTATGTCTGACTCAAGGGTATTCAATGCCTGATCTGCGTCCTCCAGTTCCAGCACTCTGGATTTCCGAAGCCGTGCTCTTAATGCGGCATCACAGATGCATCGAAACAAATCCCTTATGTTACCGCCTGTGTAATGGATTAATTTCGTCAGTGCCTCATCTGTAAACAGGGACAGGTCCGCACGTTTTCCGATTATGTTCTTTATGGTGTCCATTCCTTCTTCATATTCCTTTTGATACATCCCCCGCTGCCAGTTTCTGACTTTTATCATGGGAAGTTTTTCTGGATTCGGAAACCATACCTGGATATCTGCATATTCTGGCGTATATGACAAAGATATTGGGAATGTGACTAACAAGTGTATCTGAAGCCCCTGAAATCGAGAACCGTTTTCTTTAAATATTTTCCTTGCCTGCCCCAGCGGAATTTTATCTAAGCCATCCAAAATAACCAAAGGGATTTCCGGATATGCTTTTTTCTGCATCTGATTACTAATGTCCTGGATTACCCCGTTAATCTGATGAAGCAGTTCGCTGCTGCGTGGTTCTATCTGGGTTCTTATTTCTTTTTTTGACTCTGCACTGTTTTTCAGGATGGCTTTTACGCCTGCCAGCAATTTAATCACTTTTTTTATACCAAATTCTGTTTCAGCACCGATAGATACTTCGGCTTCCCCCTGTGTCGAAATTGTTTTAATCAATTCTGTATTGCTATTCCAATACTGTTCTATTTTTTCTACCATATGGCTGCTGATTTTTAAATTGTTGTCATTTGCCTGATTGACCAATAAGTCTAATATATAAAACAGGACATCCGTATATTCCATATCCCCCGAATCCAGCTCCATATCACAACGTCCAAAGCATGTAAGAAATCCTCTTGCTTCTGCGGCATGTTTCAACCGGTACAGCTCTGTTGTCTTTCCAACTCCAGCATGGCCTATAAATAATTTATGGATAAGCGACTCGTGGGAATCAAGCAATAATAAGTCCATTTTTTCAACAAAACCGGAATACGCATCCCCTGTCCGTGCCTCAGTTGCATCCTGATAAAACTTCTCGATTGCTTTTTCGTCCTGCAGTGGATTCGGATTAAATACATCCTGGATTTGTGACAGCTCCTGTGCTTTGAGATATAACATATGTTCCCCCTTGCTTATTGGTATGCCGCGCTTTCCGGAAGGAGCATCAGTTTCCCCCAAATATCCTCCGCAATCTCCCGCTCACTCCTGTTACCGTCCACGACCATCACCCGCTCCACGTCCTTTTGCTTCTCAAAAGCCTCCAGGTATTTCTCCCGCACTTCAATCAGACGGGCCTTTTTCTCAAATAATTCCCGGTGAAACCGATTTCTCGCGATTCTCTCCATTGCAATGTCAGGGTCTGTATCAATGAAAATATTCACTGAGGGCCGAAGAATCTGGCTGCTCTGCTCATTGGCCTGTATAATCCAGTCCATGGGCATGTCCACGCTCTGATAGGCATAGGAGGAAAAATAGTACCGGTCTGTGAGCACTGTGATTCCCTCATTCACTTTGCTGACAATTCCATCCACATCATTCAGCAGATGATCCAGCCTGTCCGCCACAAACAAGGCTGCAATCACTTTGTTATCTGTCTTAATGCGGCCGGTCATAATCTGATGAATCAGAGAACCGATGGGGGAATCTGTGGGCTCCATGGTGGTGTAACAAGTGTCCCCCTGTATTTTCAGCCGCTCCGCCAGTATTCGAATCTGCGTGCTTTTTCCGCTTCCGTCAATTCCCTCAAAAGCGATGAATTTTCCTTTATTATGCATTTTCTCTTCCCCTCTCAAACTCAATCCGCCCTGCCAGATAAACTGGCACAGTAATCTTTTTATCCTCTATCCCGCCGCAGGTATCCCCTTTCAGCAGATACAGATATTGAATCTTTTCATCTCTCAGCATTCGGTCCGCCGTCTTTGCCGTCCCCCGTCCTGCCTTCACTTCAATTCCATAATTGCAGTAATCTGCCCGGCTGTTTACAAAGAAATCCATCTCTCCATCTTTATACAAAGCATACCATGGGGTGGTGCCTGCAATCTCACGATTCTCTACTTTCTTTCTCAAAACAGTATACACAAAATTCTCATTTACAATGCCGGCAATAGTGTCCGGTGAAGCCCCTGCAATGTCCAGGAAATATCCCGCCACGCCCAGATCCCTGAAATAAAATCTCCGGTTCGGCGTAATATTCAAAACATCCCCCTCATTCACCTGAGCGCAGTACCCAATCACATTGGAACGGTAAAGCCACGCAATAGCCTGATTAATACTTTTTTTCGTAATCCTGCTGGTGTCATGGTGAAAAATCACAGCAGAGAGTTCCTTGACCAAATCCCATGATCCCTTCTTTTCACGGATCATCATCTGAGCAATGGAAGGCAATACCTGTTCCAGCAGATTCACTTCCAAAATGTCATCAAAATATCTCTGAGACTCCTGAACAAAAATCTGAACGATGCCGGCAATCTCATCCCGGCATGCTTTGCGGTCAAATGTCTCCAGATATTTCTTCACAACTGCCGGATATCCGCCAATGTGGCAATATATTTCATACCACTTTTTCAGTTCCTGGTACTCCTTGCGGGGACTGCCCCCATACAGGCTGGCCTCTCTATACCGTCCCGCCTGTCCCGCTGCCTCCAGAAATTCTTCATAGGACATGGTATCCAGCATCATCACATCCACATCTCCGGCAGGAAGAAAATACTCTTTATTCACAGTCTTTCCCAGATAGCTCCCAGTCACAATAAAATGTGCCTGAAATTCTCTGGCAAACTCCCGTATCATAGAGAACACCCGGGGAGAGTCCTGGATTTCATCGATAACCACCACCGTATCTCTGTGGTCCTGAAAAGTATGTTCATATAACAGCAGCGCCTGATGTATGGGTTTTTCCTCCCTTTTCGCCCCCGGTTTCCACCTGCTGAAAACCTGGTTCAGGCACTCCTCAAATTGACGCCCCGAAGACTGCACCATATTAATGTATATAAACTGCTCATAATTTTCTTTTGCAAATTTTGTTAATATATAGGTCTTACCTGACTGCCTTGCCCCGTTTACTTCCAGGACTTTTCCAGAGTCTGACTTTTTCCATTTCATCAAATCCTGGTAGATAGCTCTTGGCAGATACATTTGATTTCACCTGCTTTCTGGTGCCTCCTGCTCTAATCGCTTCTTGATTTCCAGTATATAGGAAGTTTTCTTAATAGTCAACGGATTGATTTCCTGATGACTAAAAGCAACAAAAGTATTGCATTATTTTTCATTTTCCTATATAATCAATATCAAAGCATATTGATTATCGCATTATAAGCGTGCTCCTGAAAAATCTTTGCACGCATGCGGGCACTCATAAAACAAGGCGGTATTAAGCATGGCCACTTCGAGTATTTTTGCCAATATAAAAATTACAGATCCCCAAAAAATTGAAGCATTTGTGGATGCGCTTGAGGCTTCTATTGCTGATCCGCTGCCCCCTTCAAACACCCCAAAGAAAACAGTTTTGTCTGACCCAGATAAAATAAGGGAAATATTAGCGAAAAGGAGTGAAAACAGGTGAGCGATATGCTAAATCCACAGGTTATGAATATTCTGGATGTAATGGAATATGACGGAGAAAAAATCTGGAAAATAAACTCTCTGCTTTTTCCTGTCCTGACAATGCTGAAAGGAGACACTCTAATTTGGATATGCTAATAATATTATGGAAGATATTCAGCGGCGCATTGGCGGCGGTATTATTTACTTAGATTGTGAAGATAACCAGCATTTAAAAAATTTCTACATAGATAAAAACCATTATAAGATCTTTGGTGAATGTTACTCTAATTCTGATGGAATACGCTACTTGCAGATGATTCGTTTTTTCTGACATGTGTCCTTGAAGTAATTTTCTCCACAATAATCTTATCTAAAATCCTCCATTCAGCTTCATCTCCACTTAAATCCATTTGTTACATTCAATTTCTCCACCAGCATTCACAAGCCACTTTTAAAGACTTCCTTCAAATGCCCAACAGCTCTATTGATATTTCCGCCTGCTTCCAGTATACTAAATGTAAAAAAGGACAATTACAACCATGATCATTGATTTCCACACTCACATTTTTCCCGAAAAAGTAGCAGAAAAGGCAATCCCCAAACTGGCTGATATAATACATATCACCCCCAGCACCAATGGCACTGCTGACAGCCTGCTGGAGTCTATGGCCAGAGCGGGAGTCCACACCAGCGTGATTCTGCCCACTGTCACCAATGTAAAGCAGTTTGATTCCATTATCCGTTTTGCCCAGTCCATCAATGAGCGGGACTTCTCTTCGGACGGGCCCTGTCTTTTTTCCATTGCGGGAATCCACCCGGACATGCCTGATTATAAAGAAAAGCTCACATTAATTCAGAGAATGGGTTTCAAAGGGATTAAAGTACATCCGGATTATCAGGGTGTATATTTTGACGATATCCGCTATATGCGTATTTTGGACAAGGCCTCTGAACTTGGCCTGTTTACCATCACTCACGCCGGGTACGACCCCTATTCTCCTGAGAAGGTGCACTGCACACCTGAGCGTGTCCGCCGGGTGCTGGACGAAGTGAAGCCGCAGAAACTTATTCTGGCCCACATGGGATGCAACGAGTTCTATGATCAATCGGAGGAACTGCTGGTAGGACAGGATGTCTATCTGGATACCGCATACTCTATCTGCCATATGGACAGGGAACAGCTCTGCCGCATGATCAAAAATCACGGTGCCCGCCGAATCCTGTTTGGCACGGATACCCCATGGACAGACCAGGCAGAAGCAGTGTCTGTGCTTCGTACCCTTCCGCTGGAAGATGAAGAGCGGGAGCAGATTTTCTGGAAAAATGCCCGGGAACTCCTTGCCTGATCTCATAGGAATGGTTTTTCAAACACGCTCTAGTACACTGTTTCGTAGATACTCGGATACTAAGTGTCTGATATTTGTGTCAGGGCAAGGCGGCTGAATGAGGCGATGCGGTGGCATCGTCGATTGAAGCCAACGCGGCACTGGCGGAAATAGGGGTGCTTAGTGTTTGAGTATCTACGAAACAGTGTACTAGGAACCCCAGCTGGATTACTATGACAGAATCCGGATCAAAGATTATGTGGACCGATATTAACGAGAGCCTCTCACCCTAAAAACTATGGCCGCCGATCTGGGACTCAGCGAGTCCTATATTTCCCATGTATTCAAAGATATGCTGGGCTATACACCCATGCAGTATGTCCTGCGCTGAAAGATCGGCGAGGCGCAGACCCTGCTGATCTCCACAGAGCATTCCATTACCAAAATTGCGCAAATGGTGGGATACGATTCCCAAAGTCATTTTAACCAGCGCTTCAGACAGTATGTGGGAATTTCTCCCGGAAAATTCCGGAAAAATTATAAACATTATGTAACCTCATGCACGGAAAAGATTATCCCAGAATTTTGGAAAAATACTGCGGTTTTATGAAAGACGGGAACCCCATTCCATGTGATAATGAAGTGGAAAAACAGATGAGAGGAGTGTCTTACAATGCGAAAGCAATCTTTTTTCCACAGTCTCGCCCCCAGCGGACGTTTCATGGTGGGCAATTTATTTTTCATGTATCTGATCCAAGGCATCTTTGTGATCCTGATTGGCTCTATTCTTCCTATGATGAAAGAGGAGTACTCGCTGGGCTACCGGGTTGGCGGCTTTCTGATATCCGCACACTCCATCGGAAATATGATTACAGGCCTTGTGGCAGGGTTGCTGCGCCAGACCTGCGGGAAAGGAAAGTGCCTTTGGTTTTCTGAAAGAACGGCGTTTTCTATCCTCCATGGCCATTATGTTTTTCTACCTGTGCGTGGAAGCCTCCGTTATGGGCTGGATTGTTACCTATTACATTGATTCCGGCGCCGCCGGAGACGACTCTGCCCAGCTGCTCACCTCTCTGCTGTGGATCACCATATTGATTGGGCGTTTCACATGCAGTGCTCTGTCTGACCGTACTGCTCCGCCGCAGATTATATTACAGGGAACTGGCTGGAACAGGCCGCACTCTCTGCTGGGGATAAAATTACCGTTAAATGCCCGCAGGGACAGCTTGTTATTACAAAGGACAGAACAAGAGCAGATTCAGAGGAATAACGTCTTATTGCAACTAAATGAATTTTTTGTAAACTCTATTCCATCAGGAAAGTTATTGCGGTATAATGGAGCCATTGACAAATTAGAGTTTGCGAGGTATTCATTTTGAAAAAAATCGGTATTACAATTTTAAAATCCATAGGCTTTT
>CAJURF010000083.1 GCA_910588825.1 uncultured Lachnospiraceae bacterium | reverse complement strand
AAATCATCGGCTATGCCTATGGCACATCTATGACAGCGGAACTGGCAGTGAAAGCAGTAGAGAATGCCTGCCTGAACGTCAGGGATACAAATTGATTAAAGATATTGAATAGGTCATTGAATAAACTCCCGAAAGTTTTTTTCCACCAGTCGTCTGGGTATCATAACCTGCCGCTGGCAGCCCATGCATTTTAACCGGAAATCAGCTCCTACCCGGAGTATTTCCCAGTGGTCATTTCCGCATGGATGTTTTTTTTTCATACGTATGATATTTCCCACTGTGAATTTATCTGCCATTTTAGATTCCTTTCTATAAAAAAACTGTATTTTCTGATAACTCCTGCCATTATAGAAAACGATTCAAATTTTGAAATCTGTAATGAGCAATAGCCGCTTTTGTTATAATAAAAATCCGATTATTTTCTATTGAAAATTGATGCTAAAGCGGCCTATCCAAAGTACAATGCAATATGTTCGCTGTAGTACTGCAGCGTGTTTTAAAAATCATTCATGCCAACTGCACATCCCACTTTGCGGCATAGTTGCCCTTTATTCGGTTGTTGCAGCCAGCTGCACCGCCCCATGCGGAATAACTCTCCCATATTCATACCCTTTGGGTACAAAATGTAACGCACGGTTGACATAAAGTATTTTTCAAACACGCTCCTGGAGATTTTTATAAAATATCGTCAAATTATGTGGATGAGACATCCCGCCTGCAGAAGAAAATACGGTAAGGCAGGACACGGTATCATATCTGAATTTGAGAAAAAACTTCGCCGATGGGCTGAGAGATTATCAAATCAGCCTGCCGGTCCCTGGGAGTGGGGGCCTTATTGATTACAATCAGCTTTTTCCCCTGGAAGTAATCTATCAGTCCTGCTGCCGGATATACAGCCAGAGAGGTTCCACCGATAATAAGCACCTGAGCGGCTGAAATGGCCTGTACAGAGCGATTTATGGTGGTATTATCCAGTCCTTCTTCATAGAGCACCACATCGGGTTTGATAGTCCCGCCGCATGCTTGGCATTTGGGAATTCCCTGGCTGTTTTTCATATAAGAAAAATCATAAAACTTTCCGCACTTCATACAGTGATTACGATGAACAGATCCGTGCAGTTCCAGAACGTTTCTGCTTCCCGCCATCTGGTGCAGGTTATCGATATTCTGGGTGATCACCGCTTTCAGCTTACCTGTTTGTTCCAGCTCTGCCAGTTTGTGGTGAGCCGCATTGGGTTTGGCTGTATCGCAGAGCATTTTTGCCTGGTAGAAACGATAGAATTCCTGTGGGTTATTCATGAAAAAAGTATGGCTCAAAATGGTTTCCGGCGGATAGTCATATTGTTGATTGTACAGGCCGTCCACGCTCCGGAAATCAGGTATGCCGCTTTCCGTGGATACACCAGCACCTCCGAAAAATACAATATTTTCAAATTTATCAATAGCTTCCTGTAATTGCGTTACTTCTGATGTCATGCGAAATTCCTCCATATAGTAAATACGTTTAAAAGCCCTTTATCGAAATTTAAACAGAAATATCTACGGAAATGGGTTCTGCCACTGAGGCGGTATCTGTTATAGGCATTGATACGGGGACAGAAGGAGGCACTGCTGTAGTACCAGCTGTCTCCGCTATTCCAGATGCCACAGGGGCAGGAGTTTTGGTATTTGCTGCAGAGACTGTGGGAGATGGCGTATCTGATCCACTGCCGCCTGCTGCTTCTTTGCTGGCATAATCACGTTCCTCCCGGCGGCGTTTGTTCCGCTTGCTCCGCAGCTCATTGCACAATGCCCGCGCCTTTTGCTCTTCTTTTTTCTTTTCTGCTTTTTCCTGCCGTTTTTCCAACTGTTCTTCTTTTTCCAGCTGTCTCATCTTTGTGCGGATGCGCTTGATCAGCTTGTTCATGCGCCGGATCATCTGGCTGATTTTTTCTTTGTCTTTGCCTGTACTGACTGCTCCAGCCATCCGGAGATTTGCCATGGCGCGCATGGCTTTGGAGGAAACCTGCAGAACATCAAACTTTGTCTGGCCATTGGCCAGTTCCGCCGCCAGCTGTCCTACATTGTCATCGGGAACTGATGCTTTTATTTTGGAAGATGTGCCGTTATTTGGAGTGGAACTGGGTTGGAAAAGTCCGGCCTCATGCTCCTTTTTCATTTCTTCCAGAAAAGCGATATTTTTCTCCAGCTCTTTTTTTGCTTCTGACGCTGCGTCAGTATCCGTTTCAGGACTGTTTTCTTTTTCTGTCTGCCGGCCAGTTTTGTATTGAAAGTGGTTTGCGTTTTGCTGCCATGCGTCTGACGTGATTTTCATGGATAATCCCTCCTTTTTGAAGACATTTTGAAACAAATTCTCAACATTAATGCTTATTAGGATTATCGGCTGAAATTAGGCAGACTTAATCCAACATGATGCCCTGTACTACAAAACGGGTAGCGCTGTTGCCCGTACAGGTGGATAATGTCATAATCTTGTCGAATTTTTTGGGTTCTGCCTGAGTGGGAGTTTCCGTCATTGCTTTCATTTCATTTAAATACGAAGTGTATTCTTTGCCCGGTTTGCTGAACAGAGTATAAGTAAGGCTGTTGACTGCTGCGGTATGTGCGGAAAATATTTCGTATTTATAATTTTTTTCCGGGGTGAGCATCCAGAAATAGGGGCTTGTGGAATAGGCATTTTCTGTGACAAAGCGTTTGAGGATACCGAACATGGAGCCATCTTTCATATTATGGCCGTAGACGATGGTGTTCAGGTCCTGGAAGTTCCTGTTATTAGCATAGTCAATAAAAATAGTTCCTGCAAAATTATAAGTTTTCTGGTAGGTCATATGGAGATAATAATCATTATCTGTTCCCTGTACCACAGGATAACTGATTCCCAGGGCCTCCACATACAGCCATCCCACTACGTCCTGATTTTCCGCCAGCAGGGCATTAAAATCTACGGTGATGGGCGGCTGGGAACTGTCATCTCCTGCCTGGGCGCCTTCCGGATTGGGGTGCACGGCCAGCTCTTCCAGTTCTTTGTACTCATCTTTTGCCTGTTTATAATCCATATAAATGCTGTAAAGTTTCCAGCCGGCAAAAGCAAACACCCCAATGGCAGCCAGCAGAGCCAATGTCAGCAGGTAGTCGCCTGCTTTTTTCTTCTTTTTTTTATTTTTTGCCATAGAACTCCTTTCTTTACAGTTTCTAAATGTAAATTTATCAACTGCTCTGTAGAATTTTCTTAGAACATAGTATAAACGTTTTGGGGGGATTTCGCAATGTTTTGTGAGGAATATAAAGTCTGAATTTACCCGGGAAATTTATCCGGGGGTGCCGGGCAGAACTTTTAAGACTTGCACTCTGTCCAAAAATTTGGTATAATAGCACTACCTTAGTGGTGAAGAGGGCACCGCTGAAGTTTCAGAATCGGCTTTTTCAGCCGGGTAAACACAAAACCTAGGGGTTAATAAGGGGAAAAATACTACAAGAATGATTGTGGAGGAAAATCCGCCAAAGGATTTGTGTGAAAGTATGAAAAAGAGAAGAATGAGAGCAAGACAGCGCAGGAGACATGTGAGAAACGTAAGGCGTATGCGCCGATTACTAGCGGTAACAGGTGTACTGCTGATGTTTTTGGTAATTGTCTTTGTAATCAGGGAAACTTCTGTCAAAACTTCAGGGAAAGCGCAGTCGACGATTGCTTCTGCGGAGAAAGAAGTGATGGCAAACGAGACCCTTACCAGCGAAAAAGGAATTGTATCTACAGGAATCTCAGGGGTGGTAAACGGTATCTGTGAAACAGAGATGCCGGTTTATCCCATACGCAAGATCGGCAGCAGTTACGAGGCAGTGATCGTCGGACAGAGAGCTTCTCAGGCTATGAGTGTAAATTCTATGCCTGTCAGTGAGAGTATGCAGAAGTCCGTGGCGAATCTTAATTATGTTTCTCAGTGCGGGGCAGCGCAGTCAACTATCATGTCCGACGCAGATTATGAGACACTGCTGAGTATTGTGGAAGCTGAAGTCGGCGGCGAGGACATGAAGTCCAGGATTCTGGTAGCAAATGTGATCTTGAACCGTGTAAAAGATCATCGTTTTCCCAACTCTGTCACAGAAGTTGTATGGGAAAGCACCAATGGAGCTGCACAATTTTCACCCACAGAAGATGGCAGAATCAGCACGGTGGAGATTTCAGACATGACAAAGGAAGCAGTCAGACAGGTTTTGGAAGGTGTGGATTATTCAGATGGGGCATTGTTTTTTGTGGCGAAAGACCAGGCGCTGGAGAGTAATGTGGTTTGGTTTGAGTCCGACTTGAAAGCCTTATTTGTGCATGGAGATCATGCGTTTTATACTTTTCCTTGATTTGGAGTGCAGTTAGAATGAAACCCGGGAAGACAGTGGATGTGTCTTTCCGGGCTTTTTATCGTATTAGAGCGTGTTTGAAAATTCATTCACGCCAACCGCACGCCCCACTTTGCGGCACATTTGCTCCTTATTCGGTTGCTGTAGCCCGCTACAGCGCCCTCATGCGGAACAAATCTCCCATATCATACCCTTGGGTACAAACTGTGACGCACGGTTGACATAAAGCAATTTTCAAACACGCTTTAGGAAACCACGTAGAATTTTGCTGTCAGTGACGGCGCGCAGCAACAGGATTCTTTTTCGCCGTATAGAAAACTTCAGTTTTTTCATTGCCGCGAAAGCAGACACTGTGTTATAATGGCGGCGCAGGCAGTATGATAAGGATAGAAAGGTTGGTTCTATGGAGATATTATATAAAAGTACACGGGGAAATGGGGAAACAGTCACTGCGTCACAGGCGATTCTTCAGGGATTGTCTCCGGATGGAGGGCTTTTTGTGCCCACAGAGATTCCCCAGTTAAAAAAGAGTTTGAAAGAGTTGTCGCTTCTCAGTTATCAGGAGCTGGCGTACCAGGTGATGAGCAGTTTTTTGACGGATTTCACTGAGGAAGAGTTAAAAGAGTGTATTGGGAAAGCCTATGACTCCAAGTTTGATACAGAAGAAATTGCACCGCTGACAGAGAAAGATGGTGTGTATTTTTTAGAGTTGTTCCATGGGGCTACCATTGCATTTAAAGATATGGCGCTGTCCATTCTGCCCCATCTGATGACTGTGTCGGCAAGAAAGAATCATGAGCACCGTGAGATTGTGATTTTAACAGCCACCTCCGGGGATACAGGAAAGGCGGCTATGGCAGGTTTTGCCGATGTGCCGGGAACCAGAATCATTGTCTTTTATCCAAAGAACGGGGTCAGTCCCATTCAGGAAAAGCAGATGGTGACGCAGAAAGGCAGCAATACCTATGTGGTGGGGATTACCGGGAATTTTGACGATGCCCAGACAGCTGTGAAACGCATGTTCCACGACCAGAAACTGGGGGCTGAGCTGGCAGAGGCAGGCTTTTTGTTTTCCTCGGCAAATTCTATTAATATCGGCCGTCTGGTTCCTCAGATTGTCTATTATGTTTATGCATATGCCTCTTTATTAAGAAAGGGAAACATTCAGGAGGGGGAGAAAATCCAGGTTGTAGTGCCCACTGGAAATTTTGGAAATATTTTGGCCGCCTATTATGCAAAACAGATGGGGCTGCCTATAGAGCGGTTCATCTGTGCGTCAAATGATAACAAAGTACTGTATGATTTCTTTTCCACAGGAGTTTATGACAGGAACCGTGAGTTTATTTTGACATCCTCTCCGTCTATGGACATTTTGATTTCCAGCAATCTGGAACGGTTGATTTATCGCATTGCCGGAGAAGATTCCAGCCGCTGCAAGGAGCTGATGGAGGCATTGTCCTCCCAGGGAAGATATGAGATTACACCTGATATGAAAGAGCAGCTGAAAGATTTTTACGGGAATTATGCTTCAGAGGCGGAGACAGCCGAAACCATTGCCCGTGTGTTTAAAGAAACCGGGTATATGCTGGACCCTCATACGGCAGTTGCAGCTACAGTATATGGAAAGTTTAAGGCACAGACCGGGGACAGCCTTTTGGCGGTGATTGCTTCTACTGCAAGCCCGTATAAATTTACCCGCAGTGTGATGAGTGCGCTGGGAGATCAGTATAATGATATGACAGATTTTGAATTGGTGGATAAACTGAATCAGCTCACCGGGACAGCGGTGCCAAAAGCCATTGAAGAAATACGCACGGCTTCCGTCCTCCATGACCGTGTCGTATCAGCCGAAGAGATGCCCGCCGCGGTGAAGGAGATTCTGGGAATCTAATCATGAACATTCAGTGAACATGAAAGAATCAAGGCGTTTAAGCCTTGACAATTATTTTGGCAGATGTGATAATAGAGTGAATTTGTGGATTTGAGACCATTGAGTGTTCCCAAAAAGTCTTTGTGTCCGGACTGATGGGGGCACTCTCATTGAAAAGGAGGAAGCAATATGGCAACGAAAGCGTATTATCCAATCAGTGAAATTGGAGCTGGAAAAGTAGGATTCAGCAAAACCCGCTCAATTATTGAGGCGGCATTTTACGGAAATAATGTGGTAAAGGTAAATACATTAAAAGAAGCCTATGATCTGGCGAAAAATTCTCCAGGAACGATTGTGACAGATATGCCTGTTTACCGGGGAGAAGAATTCGGTCTGGAAGCAGATGCAAAAGTGCTTTTGTTTAATGACGGTGCCATCACGGGGCGTTATGCAGCTGCGCGCCGCATTGCCGGCGAGCCGGGAGTGGACTGTGAGGCTCTGGACAAAGTGGCAATGGACGCCGTTTATGAGTCACGCTGGAAAACTCTGTATCATGCGGAAGTATACGTTGGCCTGGACCCTGAGTTTATGGTGAAGGCTCATCTGCTTCTGCCTGAAGGAGAAGAAAATCTTCTGTACTCCTGGATGCTGAATTTCCAGTATATGTCTGACGAGTATGTGAAAATGTATAAAAATTCAAAGATGGTCGGTGATGGAAAAGAACCCGACATCTATATTTTCTCAGATCCCCAGTGGACACCGGTGGCACACCCTGGCGTTAGCTTTGAATGTTTAAGTGATCCGCAGACACTCTGCTATTTCAACACAGACCAGAACTGTGCCTGCATTTTGGGTATGAGATATTTCGGAGAGCACAAAAAAGGAACCCTGACCATGGCATGGGCAGTTGCCAACCGCAATGGATATGCAGCCTGCCACGGCGGCCAGAAGGAATACACCCTGGCAGATGGTTCCAAGTATGTGGCATCTGTTTATGGATTGTCAGGTTCCGGCAAGTCTACGCTGACACATGCAAAACACGGTGGTAAATACGAGATTAAAGTACTCCATGACGATGCGTTTATCATCAATACAGACACCTGTGCATCCATTGCCCTGGAGCCCACCTATTTTGATAAGACACAGGATTATCCGGCGGGATGTGCAGACAATAAGTTCCTTCTCACTGTACAGAACTGTTCTGCAACGCTGGATGAAGAAGGTAAAGTTCAGATTGTGACAGAGGATATCAGAAACGGCAATGGACGCGCTATTAAGTCCAAGTTATGGGCTCCCAACCGGGTAGATAAGATTGAGGAACCGGTAAATGCCATTTTCTGGATTATGAAAGACCCCACCATTCCTCCGGTTGTAAAATTAAAAGGTGCTTCCCTGGCTTCTGTTATGGGCGCCACACTGGCTACCAAACGTTCTTCCGCAGAGCGTCTGGCCCCCGGCGTAGACCCCAATAAGCTGGTGGTAGTCCCCTATGCCAATCCATTCCGCACCTATCCGCTGGCAGACGATTACAGTAAGTTCAAGAAACTGGTTGAGGAAAAACACGTGGACTGCTATATTGTGAACACGGGAGACTTCATGGGCAAGAAAGTACAGCCCAAGGATACTCTGGGAATTCTGGAGGCAATTGTTGAGAAAAAAGCCCAGTTCAAGCAATGGGGGCCATTCTCTGATATTGAGATTCTGGAGTGGGAAGGCTTTGTGCCGGATATGAATGACGCTTCTTATGTGGAGCAGCTGAAAGCCCGTATGAATGACCGGGTAAATGAAATCAAAGCATTTGAGACAGCCAAAGACGGCTATGATAAACTGCCGGACGACGCCCTTGCAGCAATTCAGAAAGTGGTAGAGGAGCTGGCATAAGTAAACAGTAACCAATAGACAGAAAGGAGCATTGCGCTGTGGTGGAAACCTCAGCGGTACAATGCTCCTTTTGCTGGCAGAAGGAAGGGTGAATAAAAGACAAATATGATGAAATCGCTGGCATTACAGATTAAAGAATTTAAAAAGGATTCCATTCTGACGCCTTTTTGCATGATTCTGGAAGTGATTTTTGAGATGGTGATTCCTCTTCTGATGGCATCTATGATTGATGATGGGGTGGAAGCAGGGAATCTTTCTCATATTTATAAAGTGGGTGCATGGATGGTGGCTGCCGCTGCCTGTGGACTTTTGTCCGGCACACTGGGCGGCTGGACAGCGGCACGGGCCTCTGCGGGTTTTGCCCGGAATTTAAGGGAGGCCATGTTTGAAAATATACAGTCTTTTTCTTTTTCCAATATTGATAAATTCAGTACAGCCGGGCTGGTTACCAGGCTGACCACAGATGTGACCAATATTCAGAATGCATATCAGATGATTCTGCGCATGTGTTTCCGTGCTCCGTTCAGTATGATCTGTGCTATGGCTATGGCTTTTGTGATCAACGGCCGCCTGGCGGCAATTTATCTGGCAGCAGTGGTGATTTTGGGGATTTTGTTGTTTTTGATTATGACATCGGCAATGAAATATTTTCAGCAGGCATTTCCCAAGTACGACGATATGAATGCTTCTGTCCAGGAGAATGTCTCGGCTATCCGGGTGGTAAAGGCATATGTTCGGGAGGACCATGAGACCAGCAAGTTTAAGCAGGCCAGCCAGAATATCTATGATATCTTTATCAAGGCTGAGTGCAATCTGGTTTTCAACGCTCCGTTGATGCAGATTACCGTCTATACGTGTATCCTTCTCATCAGCTGGATGGGGGCAAAGATGATTGTGGGCGGTTCCCTGACTACAGGGGAGTTGATGAGTCTGCTCACATACTGTATGAATATATTGATGAGCCTGATGATGCTGTCCATGGTATTTGTGATGCTGTCCATGAGTATGGCCAGCGCCCGCCGGATTGCGGAAGTTTTGGATGAAACCAGTGATCTGGCAAATCCTGCCCAGCCGGTGTATCAGGCGGAAGACGGCAGTATAGAATTTCAGAATGTGGACTTTGCCTATCACCAGGAGAGCGGGGAACCAGTGCTTCAGCAGGTGAATCTGAACATCCGCTCCGGAGAGACCATCGGGGTGATCGGAGGGACGGGAAGTGCCAAGACCAGCCTGGTGAATCTAATCAGCCGCCTCTATGATGTGACAGCGGGAAAAGTGCTGGTAGGCGGCCGGGACGTGAGGGAATATGATATGGAAGCCCTGCGCAATCAGGTGGCCGTGGTGCTGCAGAAAAATGTGCTGTTTTCCGGCACCATATTGGAAAATCTCCGGTGGGGGAATCCCAACGCCACAGAGGAAGAGTGCAGACGCGCCTGCCATCTTGCCTGTGCAGATGAATTTATTGAAAAAATGCCCGACGGCTATCATACATACATTGAGCAGGGCGGTGCCAATGTATCAGGAGGCCAGAAACAGCGTCTGTGTATTGCCAGGGCACTGCTGAAGAAACCGAAAATTCTGATTCTGGATGACAGCACCAGCGCTGTTGACACGGCCACAGACGGGAAGATCCGCCAGGCATTTGCCCGGGAGATCCCGGGAACCACGAAGATTATCATTGCCCAGCGCATATCCAGTGTGGAAAGCGCAGACAGGATAGTGGTGATGGAAGACGGACGTGTCCATGGATTCGGAACCCATGAGCAGCTGCTCAAAGATGATGAGATTTACCGGGAAGTATATGAATCTCAGACCAGCGGCGGCGGAGATTTTGATGAAAAGGCAGGTGAGGACTGATGGCAGGCCCAAAGGGGATATCGGCGCGTGTCCGTGCCAAAGGAGCTGCCCGTGTGGAGAATCCGGGAAAAGTTTTTCTGCGGTTGATGAAATATATTCTCCGAAATTATCTGATTCATTATATTTTTGTGGCTGTTCTGATTTTTATCAGTGTTCTGGCGAATGTACAGGGGACTCTGTTTATGCGGAACCTGATTGACGAGTATATTACACCTATGCTGCTGGCTCAATCGCCGGATTTTACCCCTTTATCGGGGGCAGTGGCCCGGGTTGCCGGGCTGTACGGGGTGGGAGTGGTGTCCACATTTGCGTACAACCGGATTCTGATTAATGTGACCCAGGGGACTCTGCGCAGGTTCCGGGACGACTTGTTTACCCATATGCAGCGGCTTCCCATTTCGTATTTTGATACTCACGCCCATGGGGATTTGATGTCTGTATATACCAATGACGCGGATACACTGCGTCAGATGATCAGCCAGAGTATGCCCCAGGTGTTCAACAGCATGATTACCATTGTCAGTGTTTTGATCAGCATGTTGATTCTGAACGTTCCTCTGACTCTGATCACACTGGTGATGGTGTTTGTGATGTTGTTTGTGACAAAGAAGCTTGTGGGCACCAGCGGGACCTTTTTTGCCAGACAGCAAAAAGATCTGGGCGCTGTCAATGGATTTATTGAGGAGATGATGAACGGCCAGAAGGTAGTAAAAGTTTTCTGCCATGAAAAGGAAAACATAGAGAATTTCCGTAGGATTAATAACCAGCTTTTTGACAGTGCAAATAAAGCCCATGCCTTTGCTAATATGCTGGGGCCGGTGAGCATGCAGATGGGGAATATCAGTTATGTAGTCTGTGCCATTGCCGGCAGTGTGCTGGCGCTAAATGGTGTGGGCGGGTTTACGCTGGGCGGTCTGGCCAGTTTTCTGGCTTTTAACAGGAGTTTTAATATGCCCATCAATCAGGTGAGCCAGCAGTTTAACGCTATTGTCATGGCCATGGCAGGCGCCCAGCGGATGTTCGCACTGATGGATGAGGAGCCGGAGATTGACCAGGGATATGTGGTGCTGGTGAATGTCAGAGAGGAAAACGGCCGTCTGATTGAAACTCAGGAGCGCACCGGGCGGTGGGCCTGGAAACATACCCACCAGGCGGACGGATCTGTGGACTATGTGGAAGTGAAAGGTGATGTGGTATTTGACGGGGTGGATTTCGGCTACGATGATAGAAAAATCGTACTTCACGATGTGAAATTGTATGCCACGCCCGGCCAGAAAATTGCGTTTGTGGGTTCTACGGGGGCAGGGAAGACGACCATTACCAATCTGATCAATCGGTTTTATGATATCCAGGATGGGAAAATCCGCTATGATGGGATCAATGTGAATAAGATTAAAAAAGATGATCTCCGCCGTTCTCTTGGAATGGTACTCCAGGATACCCATCTGTTTACCGGGACAGTGGCGGATAATATCCGGTACGGCAAGCTGGACGCCTCTGATGAGGAAGTGATTGCAGCTGCCAGGCTGGCCAATGCAGACGGTTTTATCCGGAGACTTCCGGAAGGGTATGGCACACTGCTCACTGGAGACGGGGCCAATTTAAGCCAGGGACAGCGGCAGCTTCTGGCCATCGCCCGGGCGGCCATTGTAGATCCGCCTGTTCTGATTCTGGATGAGGCGACCAGCTCCATTGATACCCGGACGGAGCGGATTGTACAGGACGGCATGGATAAACTGATGCAGGGGCGTACCACATTTGTCATTGCCCACCGGCTGTCAACGGTAAAAAATGCGGACTGTATTATGGTGCTGGAACAGGGCAGGATCATTGAACGGGGAACCC
This sequence comes from uncultured Lachnospiraceae bacterium, assembly GCA_910588825.1. Classification (GTDB taxonomy): domain Bacteria; phylum Bacillota; class Clostridia; order Lachnospirales; family Lachnospiraceae; genus MGBC164599. Next base: position 4,227 of record CAJURF010000083.1, on the reverse strand, counting down.
ACCAGGAGCTAATCGACCAAAAGGGCAGGTATTATCAGCTCTATACGGGGAATTTACAAGGGGATTAAAAGTGGATTAAAATTCTAACAAAATTTACCGCGTATGCTTCTTGTAAATTCACATAGAATATAGTATAATCTATTTAGCCGTTAAGAAACGGCGGTTTATATGACGGGATGAATGCCTGAAATGTTCGATACCCCCTATTATTTTGAACCTACATTTACGTTTATGGGATTCCTAGATTGTTGAATGGATGTCAGACCTCAAGTCGTGGTAGACAGAAGTTCAATTGCGGTTACCCACCTAGCAGTTCAGCTAGGCGTCAAAATATAGGCAACGGCATTTCGGGTTCACCAAGGATAAAGAGAGAGTCAGCCAATGGCTCTCTTTTGCTGATTTTAAGGAGCTGTAGATAAATAAGTGATACAGTTTGGAGAGGAATAAGGTATATGAACATAATGAAAAGGAGCTTCGGCTTTACCGCAGAGGGAAAAGAGGCGTATATTTACCGGTTGTCAAATGACAGTGGTGCGTATATAGAGGTGACAAATTATGGAGCCTGTCTGGTGTCTGTGGTGGTGCCGGACCAGGACAGAAAGCTGACAGATGTGGTGTTGGGGTATGACACTCTGGAGGAATATGAAAAGGGCAGGGCCCACTTCGGCGCTGTGATAGGCCGCAATGCCAACCGCATCAGCCAGGCCAGGGCAGAGATTGCCGGAAAAGTCTATCAGCTGGCTGCCAACAATGGTGAAAATAATCTGCACAGCGGACCGGATAATTATGAGTACCGTCTGTGGGACGAGATAGAAACAGATGATGGGGACAACAGCGTGACCTTTGGTCTTTTCAGCCCGGACGGCGATCAGGGATTCCCCGGGAATTTTCGTATTATGGTCAAATATAAATTTTCCCGGGGAAATGAAGTGAGTATTCAGTATATGGGCAGCAGCGACGCGGATACCGTGGCGAATATGACCAATCACAGCTATTTTAATCTGAACGGCCACGACCAGGGATGTATCAGTGATCACTGGGTGAAACTAAAAGCCCAGAGTTTTACTCCTGTGAAAGACAGCGGGGCCATTCCCACAGGAGAAATTCTTCCGGTGCAGAAAACGGCAATGGATTTTACCATGGGAAAAGTCATAGAGCAGGATCTGGACGGGGATGATGAGCAGATTCGCTATGGAGGAGGATTTGACCATAATTTTGTCTGTGACCATTACAGTCAGGGCCACAAGAGGGTGATTGCCCGGGTACTGGGGCCAAAGACGGGTATTGTGATGGAAGTGCTGTCGGACCTGCCGGGAGTGCAGTTTTATACCGGGAATTTTATCAGGGAGCAGACAGGTAAGAACGGCTGTACGTATCACAGAAGAGACGGGCTGTGTCTGGAGACTCAGTATTTCCCCAACAGCGTGAATGAGGAGAATTTTGAATCGCCTGCGCTGGAAGCGGGAAAGCCCTATCGGACAGTGACAATTTATCGTTTTGGAGTGGAAAAGAAATAGGCAAGAGGTAGTTCATGAATAAAAACGCAGCTGAGGCAGTGGATGCTGTTAAGGGCTTTCTGAACCGGGCTTTCAGGGATCATGTAAGTGCATATGCAGCACAGGCGGCATATTTTATCATTTTATCATTTATCCCGTTTATCTTATTCCTGCTCACCATTGTCCGCTATACGCCTTTGACCCAGATGATGGTCAGGCAGGTGATCGCGGAGATCTGCCCGGAGAATTTCCGGGGGCTGGTGCTCTCTATTGTAAATGAAGTCTATGGGAAAACCAGTGCGGTGGTGCCCATTACCCTTTTGTTGTCACTGTGGTCCTCGGGAAAAGGTGTGCAGGCTATCACCAACGGTCTGAATACCATTTACCATGTGGAAGAAACCAGGGACTGGCTCACCACCAGGCTCTGGTCAGTATTTTATACATTTGCCTTTGTGGTGGCTGTGATTGTCAGTCTGGTGCTTCTGGTGTTCGGCAACAGCCTTCAGAAAAGCCTTACACTCTGGCAGCCCTGGCTTGGCAGGCTGATTGCCCAGATTATCGGGGCCAGGACACTGACTGCCTTTTTGTTTTTGATGGCAGTATTTCTGGCTTTGTATAAGGTGCTGCCAAACAGAAAAGCCACGTTCAAAAGCCAGATGCCGGGGGCGTTTCTCACGGCTGTGGCGTGGATGGTGTTTTCCTATGCGTTTTCGCTGTATTATACATTTTTTCCCAATACATTGAACATGTATGGCAGTTTCGCAACCATTATCCTGATTATGCTGTGGATGTATATTTGTATGAATATTGTACTGTATGGGGCAGAGGTGAACGCTTATTTTGAAAATTCTTTCAGAGATGCGCAGAAACATGCCCGGGAATGGATGGGTAAGTGAGCGTCAGGGCGTGTTTGTCTGTCAAACACGCCCAAATTTTAGTCAAACGTCAAATGTGCTGGTGGAAATGAGTTCAAAGTGGTTTCGATTTGTCGTAAGAAGACCGTCTTTTTGGAGCTTTGAGAGCTCTGTGGACATGGCGGCCCGTTCTACGCACAGATAATCTGCAAGCTGCTGTCTGTCATAAGGAATGTCAAAAGAACGTTTTCCCTGTCTCAACGCCTCAGAGGAGAGATAGGACAACAGCTTTTCCCGGGTGCTGCGTTTACTCATATGTGTGATCTTTTCATTGAACTGCATCACTTTTTTGGCCAGGACGAAAACCAGGTTCCGGATCAGCTGGTTGTGGTGTTCACAGACAGTGGGACATACAGTGAGGAGTCTGTGAATATTCAGCATTAGAATCTCACAGTTTTTGCTGGCAGCCACACTGATATTTAAAATGGAGCCGGGGATTGCGGCATAGGGTTCCGCGAAGAAATCTCCGGGCCCTATCTTAGACATGATGTTTCTGTGTCCCCATACATCTTCCTGGATTACCAGCACAGAGCCTGTCAGCACAAGCCCCATTTCTGAGGTGTTGTCCCCAAATCTCAATACGTATTCACCCCTTTGTCTGGAGATTAATCTTGCGTCCACACAGTGGAGAATGGAAAGAATTTTGTCCTCTGTTATTTTCTGGAAAAAGGGGCAGTCTTTTAATATGGGTAAATATTTTTTCAAAAATTCTCCTCCTTTGTTTGAATTCAAACATACTGGTGGTAATGACTATACTATAATGGGAGCGTAAAAACAAGAATATTTGAATTGTGATAATTATGGAAGTGGGTTCAAGAGTGACGAGGCTGGACAAAAGAAACATTATCGCATACAAAGGGAGCAGGGAGAGGAGAGAAAAGACTGTATGAAAAGAAAAATCATTCATATTTCAGAGGAAAAATGCAACGGATGCGGGGCGTGTGCCAAAGCCTGCCATGAAGGTGCCATCGGCATGGTAAATGGAAAGGCGGTGCTTCTCAGGGATGATTACTGCGATGGGCTGGGGGACTGCCTTCCGGTCTGTCCGGCAGGAGCGATTACCTTTGAAGAACGGGATGCCGCCGCCTATGATGAAAAGGCGGTGCTGGAGAATAAGAGAAAGAAAGGGCGAAAGGATGGGGAGGCAGCAAATCTGGCCAGCGATGGGCATGACCCTGTGTCACAGCTTCAGCAGTGGCCGGTACAGATTAAGCTTGCCCCGGTGAATGCCCCTTTTTTAGAGGGAGCGGAGCTTTTGGTGGCTGCTGACTGTACGGCTTACGCATTCGCTGGGTTTCACGAGAGGTTTATGAAAAATCGTATCACACTTATCGGCTGTCCGAAACTGGACGCAGTGGATTATTCGGAAAAATTGGCGGAAATCCTCTGCAGAAATGATATAAAGAGTATCACAGTGGTACGGATGGAAGTGCCCTGCTGCGGCGGCATAGAGTATGCAGTGAAAGAAGCTGTAGAAAAAAGCGGGAAATCTCTGCCTGTACAGGTGGCAGTAGTCTCCACTGACGGGGTACTGAAGGGCCTCTCCACATTATGACGCACACTGCCTGCATATTTTGGGGCAGTTCATATGCAGAAAAATAGGTTTGAAGTCTTATATATCCCGGAAATGTTTGGAAATGAGGTGTATAAATTGTATACAATATTTCAAAGGACAGAAATTTCAGAACCGGCCTTGTTCAGCCCGTCTGACACAACCAAAAGAATAGAAAATTTCCCGAAAATTTGTGTTTCTACATTTTCTGACAACATCATTCAAAAGTTTTCTTCTTTGGATAATGTAGAAAAAATAGCAGAAC
>CAJURF010000082.1 GCA_910588825.1 uncultured Lachnospiraceae bacterium | reverse complement strand
CACACATCTGCTTGGAATGTTATCTTTTTTGAGAACTTTTGACTGTCCAGTAAAATTACAAATCCCGATAAACTCTATTAAATCATCTTCAGAAGTTGCCGTTTTCATTACAGACAGCTTGTTAATCGTTACAGTTTCCCCGCATAATAAAGAAAAGAACGAAGTTATTTTCATCAACGTTTCGCGGATTTCCATAATTTTTAATGCTTTGATTGGTTTAAATTGAATCCTATGCGAAAAACCTATCGTAAACGAATCTCTGCTCTGTCTGTACGTTGGAAAGACACCCATCCATAATTCACCAATTACTGTATTGACCTGAATTGGAGATACTTGAATCGGAATTTCAATGTTCTTATACATGAAAATATCCATATAGTTTTTATTTAAATTATATGGGCATATGCCAATCAATTCATGCCCGTCTGTTATCTCCATGACTAATTCTTTACAAGCATCTTCCGCCTCAAAATAATTTTTACCTTTAAGAATAGCAGATGAAACAATAACGATTTTTATCCCCTCAAACTCAGGTACTTCATCAACCATTTTTGTATCACACGTCATCTCTTTTACATATAAATCAAAAACAGAAATATATTCTTTATTTTCTAAAAGTATTACCAATGACTTATACTCACCGTCTTCTATAAGAAGACAATCTTCTCTTGCAACCCCATAAACAGTAATAATTCCTTGATGATGCTCATCAAAATAAATCTCAGCACGGTAATCCACTTTGATATTATTAAAAAAGCATACCTTGCCTGAACACCAGTTTTCTTTTGCTCCGGGTATCATCTTACCTCATACCTCATTATTCGATACTTATTCCAGTAAATTACAAGTTCCATAATATATCCATTATTCATCATGAAACCTTCTAACGGACGTTCTTTTGCCCGCCTATGAATTGGCAGCAATTTTCGACTTTACATAATATTCAAATAAAATATCATATCAAAGTATAGTGAACGATATTTCTTGCGGCTTCTCCTTCACCCTCAATTCGAACTATTTGAAATTCCCGAGCAATTCACTCTTTTATCCTGCCTCCATAAAGGTCTTCCTCTCTTAAATCTTTGCCAAAAGGTTTATCCTCTGTTTCTTCTCTCCTTCACCGCCAACTTCAATGCCCTGAAATTTAGTATAATTCACTTTTACACCATCATCCAAGTCTAATTCAATTTTCTGCAAAGCAATATGGGAAAGTGCCGGGTAATACGCACGTATCTCCGCCAGCTGCTTGATGTACTTATCTCTCTTTTTTGTGGCCTGAGCCCTGTCTACTGCACTTGAGGATGTGTTGATTGCGTACTCTGCATTTTTTAGGGCATTTTCTATCATACTCTGTGTCTTTGTTAAGTAGTCCGAACGAATCATTCCTACCGTATCAGGCGTATATCTATGCAGATACACCAGGCATTTGAATCCATTTTTCTTTCCTGAATCAAAGAGCCAGTATATGGGACGCTTGCCTGATCCTGTTACCGAATAGGTACTGCAATGGTCTTTGAAGAAATCATTCAGAAAATAATTACGGATTTTCTCTCTGGAGCTTGTCCCTTTTGTGCCAAGCGCATCTGCTATAAAGTCAAGGTTTTGTTCCAGTGTTTTTTCACCATATACTATTTTAATAAACTCTTCAAAACGCCCTACAATGTCATCTTCAAAATATGGTTCATCTGTAATTGGGATGATAGCATCTTTATCTGCCGGGAAAGTCTTATATCTTTCTGCGTCAAATTCTCCGCCGGCATAAATGAGCCCCGGCTCATCTAAGGAATATCTTCCAAACATACAGCCGACGGCATAGGATATCAATGACCTGATATCCCATCCCAGATCAGGTTTACGAATAGTAATATCTTCGTCTTTCACCTCGGATATTAATTCGTCCTTCAAAGCATAAATATCAATGAAGATACGATTTAGTTTCTCCTCATTACACTTTAACTGGTCAAAACGCCCATTACACTCACTTTCCCAACACATATAGCATTCCGCAAGGTCTATACTGTCGATATTATTCAATAATATACTATTCTTTGAAATAGTAGAAATTAATGGATGTCTCTCAAAGCCCCATGAAGTTTCAACATTATCCCAATCCTGCTGTTCAATAAGAATACAATCCTGGACTAGTTTTCGAATTTGCTCCCTTTTACTGCTCTCTGGTTGTATATATGGCATATTTGCAATATCACTAGCCAGAAGATTTATTGTTGGATTTGTTGCCCGAATATAATATTCAGCAACAGAACTTGCAAGTAATGCAAAAATACAATATTTATCGCTAAAACTATCTTCAATAAAAAGTGATGGCCCAGCTGTGTCAAATGTAAATCCAATAGGATAAAATCGTACACCAATTTTTTGCGAACTAATTGACGACCATGAAATACTATCCTTAAAATAATACTTTTCATTCATTATTTGTCTTGAATATGCCCCATACAATTCTCCTGCATATTCCTTTACTTCCTTACCATTGTCTTTCCAATTTATTATGTATTCCTGATTACCATACCATTTTCTATACTTTCCCCCTTTATTATGAGGAACCCATTTCTTTGTGATATCCTGCTCACTAATTGAATGCATACCAAATTGTATATTGCGATATTCAACCTCAAACCAAATTTTTAAAAATCTGTTATTATCCGAAGAAATTAATCCTTTCTTCGGAACCGCTATATCCTTGATATATTTCCCATTAATATATGCATTCACTCCTTTAAATGACAGCTTCATTGCAAATGGTTTACCCGGAATATCTTCAAAAGCATCCATATTAACAGCTTTAATGGTTCCTGCCAGATATTCCTTTTCCTTGTCATCGTTCGAACTCAAATCTTGATATATGCTTTTATAATAATGCATTCTTTCCTTACGCATAACAAACACAAGCGATTGAACCACTTCTCCACCCAAATTCTCAAACGCCCCCGTGCCTAATTCGATAAAAGATATTCCTGTTGTTTCTTCAAGCAATACCAATCTTAACTTCTCAAATGCTGCTATAAACATCCATGTTCTTTGTGTAATCAAAGAATATAGCCCCTGTGCTTTCACCATTCTATGCGCAACTTCAATAAAAACAGCAAATAAGTCTCCTTTAGAACAACTGTAGTTATTTTTAAGAAAACTTGACATTCGAGAATTCATTCCTTTTGTACCCATATACGGCGGATTCGTCACAACAGCATCATACTTCCCAGCAAGCGCCTCCCCAATATCCACCAGCCGTGCCAGCAGCTTCTTCGAATTCTCTGCCCCCACACTCTCAAACGACATCTGCCCTTCACAGTCCGTTCTCGACACAAATGCCCGCAAAAGCCCCCAATCATAATCCTCCACGCTCAAAATCGACCCATACTCTTTTGCGTCTTTCAATGTATCAAGCAGTCCATTCATCTGATCAACCGCATCATTTTTCTGCACTTCATCCAGACCTGCCCCAAAATACTTCAGCTGGTTTCTATCAATGGAATTACTCTCCTCTATGGCATACACCTGAGGCACGGCCTGTACTCTTTCCCCGTCCATATTCTCATGTCCGCGGAAGAAAATCCTATTATATCCCCTGGCCTTCATCATAAGTGCAAAATACGACAGCTGATAGGCCCGGCGGTCGATATCCAGCCCTCTGATGTTCTTTTCCAGTATATCAAAAACAGCTTCTCTCTCACTAAATCCTTCACTGCGGTAAATGTCCATAAGGACATCAAACATATAGACTAGGATATGGCCGGAACCCATGCATGGGTCGATACAGGTAATGTCCTGGGGTGCCAGGTCTTTATAAGTATTCCTGATCTCAACAAGCTGGGCCTGTACATCTTCTTCCTGTTCTGCCTCGGGAAGATAATATTTCCAGCCGAATTCTTCCGCTTTCTCTTTTTCATCTACAGAAGTTTCCACAGCTCTTAAATGTTCTATCCACACTCTGCCAAGAGAATTCTCCACCATATAGCGTACGATCCAGTCAGGGGTAAAGAGCTGGGTTGCCGCTGGAATTCTCTCTTTAGTAATCTTCACGTTTTTCTTAAGCTTTGCGAATGTATCATCCTTTAATTCTGTATTGTAATATTGATACATCCAGCCAATAATTTCAACCTGTCCTTCGGTGTCTACATTAAAGTTATCTTCTGGAATGGTATCAACAAGCATGCGGACTACACCATCACTGGTATATGTAATTTTGAGCAGCAACTCCATGTAATCGTCTGTCTTTTCAAACAGCCCGGGAAGGATTTCATTGAGCTCATTGCACTGCTTTACGAAAAGCATCCGGAAGGCATCATCATACCTATTTTCCCGCTTTGCTATTTGAATCCTATCTAATTCCTCTGAAGTGAGATTCACTTCCACAGTGTCGGCCTGTGTGACAATATCCGGAGTTGTGCTTCCTGCCTCCGAGGATAAGACGCGCACCCGGGCAGGCAGATAGTTATTTACTTCCATGAACCGGATGGCGATCAATCGATTGAACCATGTATAGGCCGTCTCCTCAATCACCTGGTCAAATCCCTGCTTCTGAATGGCTTTCACAAGATTGGCCCTGCGTCTCCTGTCGTCTCCAAATATTCTGTTCTCCGTGCCGGCCACGGTCTCATATACTTCAAAGTCATTCCCCTTTTGAACCGGAGGTTTGCATCCGTCTTTTGTAATTCCATAGAATCCTGCCTCTTTCACTGCAGATTTCATCAGAATTTTTCTCGCCTCTATGGCAAAATTCTTTATCGCAGTCTTATCCATGCCGTTCTTCCTTTCTTAGAAGCTGTAGAAAAATAACCTGCTGCTCAAGATTTTATTCCGAGAGTGTATGGCCCCCAGAGGTGCCGGGGTACATCGATAATTTTTGCCATATGCTGTTGGAGAAAATTCCAGCAATATCTCGCGTTATTTTCTAAACAGTTCTTAGCTGAGTTTTATAATCGTATCGTCTTCCAATTGAGCTTTCAGTGCATTTCTGAGTTCGTCAAGCATCTTATCAATATCTTCTTCCGACTTAATAGAGTAGGTCTTATTTCCAGTAATGGACCGAAAGGATACCGGCTTATTCCTGATAACCTTCACAGGCTCTGCCTGAGGAGTGGGTTTCACCTCTTTCCCGCCGCCCTGGCGCTCCTTTTCCTTTCTCCTGCGCTCCAGTTCCGCCTGATACGCATCTTCTTCCCTTTGAATCATTCTGAGGCAGTTCTGTAAAAGCGCATTACTCTCGGAAGGTATACCATTTAGCGCGGCAATATCGGTTACACTTTTCAGCTTATCCAAGAGCTCCTCAAATTTGGGATCAATCCTGTCCAACAACCGCTGGGAGTAGGGTCTGTCAGCAGGGATGCTGGCCTTTACCATCTTCCAGTCCGCGTATATATCCGGCTCGATTCGTTTCGTATCATGGTCCAGAAGCTCCATAATGGCTCCCATAAGCTTTTTGTCATATTCTTCAAGTTTTGGTATAAACGCATACGGCTTTTCCACACTCAGTATCTTTTTCAACTGGGCCGCATCATCTATGATTGTCTGGTCTGAAATATAATTCTTACTTTTCTCGTAGATATTTAAGGCTTTCACCCCATGGAGAAACTTCTCTTTCTGTACCCCTTCTAGAAAGCTGTTCAAATCACCCATGTCCAATCCGGTTTCGATGAAATCATCACAGAGTTCGTTTACCCTTTTATAAAAGCTGATGGGATCATTGATTTTCACTGAGTCGTCAATCAATCGAAGGGATTTTTCCAATATCTTCCTGCCGGGAAGCCTGGAATTCGTGCCATAGTTGTCTCGAAGCACGTTCTCGATTGCCAGTCTTTTTGTCTGGGCATAACTGCGGTAATCACGCATAAGAGTGTCCTGGTCATCGCTGGTGACAGTTTTTCCAAAAAACTCTTTGATCACATCCTTTACTGCCCTGATATGCTGCTGGGGTGCAGCTTCTTTTATCTCAAGAAGAACTTTTTCACGGAATTCTCTTTTCGTAATATATTTATATGCATCCTCCGGTGCTGTGCCTGCCGGTGTATAGATGACACTGTTCATCTTTAAGCTGATGTGTCCCCTGCGGTACAAAACCGCAATTAAGTACTCAATATCATCTCCCGTGTAGCCATACGGCGGGTCCATAAACTGATCCAATGCCTGTTTAACGGAATACTGTACCGCATTCTTTCCCGCATATCGGATTTCCTCCATAACGGAGTTTAACGCCTCATAGTCTTTCTCATTTCCATGCCCCAGATCACTTATGGAAACCTGTGCCTTTGGCCGTTTCAGGACATCCATGATGTCAGACTGATCCGGCTGTGTCTCCATACATTTAAGCTTATGGTACTCACTGTTAATCAGTTTTTCAAAAGCCTCGGAAATACGGGCAGTTACATCCTTTGCCTTTGTGGAAACCTTTTCTCCCGCCACATAAATATCTGCCTGCTCCAGTGCAAACCGGATATAATCACTGGCTCTCTTTGCTTTCTGAGAACGCTCTTTTCTCTTATTTGCGCTGATGATTTCAAAGTCTGTAAGATTGGCAGATGCCGGGTCATTTAGGAATGCCTCTATTTTCTTCATGCCGTCTATTTCAGACAGATACGCAAAGGAATCCGACATCCTCACCACCACACATTTCTCCTGATAAGACAGCAATCCAAGGGCAGTTTCATCTTCTTTGCCGCTGTATGCGGTGAGAAGCTTAAGGCCGATTTTGTGGGAAGCATTATTTCTGTACGCCCTGTCATCAATCAGCTGATTGAAGGAAAACTGATAACGTGAATTATATCTGTATTTATTGTTGGGAAATACAATTACTTCCTCAAAAGCAGCCTGTGCTGCGTAGTCCACCACATCCTTGGGGTCAATATGATAATGCTGGATTCTCAGTTCTGCTTCCTGTTCCTCATTGGTGAGGAAGGTGTACTCATCGCCATTCTTCTGCACCAGTGCTTCCCCACAGAGTGCACGAAGGGACTTCTCTACCTTTTTGGAAAGGTCAAGCCTGTCCTCATCTGCCCTGGAAATCATCAGAGTGGTAAGATTCTCTACATCCCGTTTAAAATTATTTACATGCTTTGTCATGAAAAGCACTTTTAAAAGTTCCACATCAAAGGGATTCAATCTGGTATTTCTGGATGCCTGGGTGATCACGATTCTGTGGGTGTGGTCAATGAAGTCATCCAATGCACTGTAAAATGCATAAAACGGAACTAATATCCCCTCCCGGTCATCTGCATAGGCCACAGCCGCTTCTTTAAACAGCGCAAGGAGAGATCTTTCCCCGTCTGCCAGATGTTTGCCGCTGGAAGAGAACTGGCGCACTGCAGTGAGCACATTTCCTGCCAGCTGGAACTGATAGGGAATAAAGGGGTATACATCTGCAAATTCCTCGGCGTCTTTATATAAAGGCATATGGGGTGTTCCTTCGCTGAAGGTAATAATGTTCTTAATAGAGGATTCATACTCCCGGTACAACTCTATCAGCAATGGTCTTGCTTCTGGTTTCTTATAGAGAATACGCTTCTTAATCACCTCATCTGCATCTGCGGAGGATAACGCGATTCTGGTGGCAAAGCGTCCCTGAATTTTAGAGAAATCCTCTCCCATAGTCTTGGTAATGGAGTCAATATCCTGCTGGGAGGTGACAATGATCCACGCCCTGCCCTGACAGGCGGTACCCAGATCCTCTGTTACAGTCTGGAGATTCAGCATGAGTTTACTGTCATCAGCAATATACTGGCCAATCTCATCTACCAGGAAAAGCACATGGTGATTCCTGCCTTTCCTGCTGCAGTATGTTTTCACATATTCTGCAAATTTATCAATGGAGAGACTGTACGACTTCTCAGCATTATCTGCCCAGTTCTTTGCCGCATCTTCACTCATAATGCCCAGCTCAACAATTGCAGACACGATGGAATCCTGCACAAAGTAATAATCCTCCCTGCCTTCTTTCCAGGAGGTGCCTTCGATTTCTTCAAATTTCTTTTGAAACGCCTCATACCGGCCCTGTTCATCCAGCCTTCTCTCAAAGTCAGCCAGGAATGGAATGGAGCCGCAGTATCCAAGATAGTCGTTGAATACCTTCATAAATACGTCCTTGATTGCCTCTTTATTGACTTTGGAGTCTGTGGTGCTTTTGGAATCCACATTAAACAAGATCACATCAATATCTTTGCTAACCGCTGTAATATCTGCAATTTTATTTTTCAGTTTGTTATCTTCTACTTTTACTCCCTGAGTAAAAAAACTGACTGCGTCCTGCTTCGTACCCTCATGGTTTTTTACCACGCGATTACTCAAAATATAGGACAGAATTTTAAGGAAGTGGGATTTTCCGCTTCCAAAGAAACCGGAAATCCATACGCCCATGTTATCTGTGCTTCCGCTAATGCTTTTGCTGTATGCATCAAAGAAACGGTTCATGTATTTTTCAAGTTCTGCGGTAACTACGTATTCGTCCAGCTCCTGATATACATTTTCATCATCTTTCTGCCCAACCTTGATGACCCCTTTGATCTCACGGGTAATCTTCTTTTCAAACATATCCTGGATCTTCATCTGCTGCCCTCCTATACAATGAGCGGAAATGCCCTGTAATAATTTCCATCTGTAATTGTTCCGAATAAACTAAGGCTCTGTCCGTTCCATGTGCCGGGATAAAACATGACCACCGGCACACTGTCTAACACCTGATGCAGATTATTCATAATGCTGTGGGCTCTGACAAAGGGAAACACTTTTCCCACACCTGTTAAAAACACCACTGCATCCCTGGGTGTGTCTTTCAAAATCCGATTCACAATCAGATTATCGTCATTGGTAAGTCTGAGCATTTTTGTCACTGCTGTGTACAGATATTCCATGCCTTTTTGTTCTTCAAACCAGATGCATTTTTCCAAATACCCCTTTTCTTCCAGTATTTGGATTATCATCTGGTAAAGGTCATACTCTATAATCTGAAATCCGTCTGTCTGTGGATGATTCTGTTTCTTCAATGCCCTTATCCTGTCACGAACTATAAGCTCGTCACATGGCTCATAATCAAACACATAGTAGCGGACTTCATTGGCGGCACCTCTGTTCTCTAAAAAATCTCTGTCTGAGATCCGCTCCCATATTTTATCTAAACGCTGGTGAAACTCCATCATTTCTGCCTCCATCTCTTTACAGCTGCCGCAGTGTCCAAATGCGCCGGCGCCAATCAGACACCCTCTGTAATTCAGTGTCCTGCCAGTGCCGCTAAATATTGTTCCATCCCGTTGTGCTCCAGTGCCAATCCCAGTTCCGGATCTATATAGGCCCGGACCACCTGTTTTTCTGAAATTTTTCCGGTGAGCAGCCCTGCCTCGAACATATACCTGCAGTACACTTGTTTTAACTTCTGTATGGTTGCATCTGTAATGGATGCCGCCTTCTCATTCTGCTCCTGTTTCTCTTTAAAAAAGATATTCAGGTCTGCGTTGGTAAAGTTCGTCTCACCGAGATACAGTTTCTTCCGATATACCTGATACACCAGATCAAAAAGCAGTCTGTCCGCCGCCATGCATCCGATAAATGTAATCAGCTTCCCTGTATGAATATCCGCCGTAAGCATCATTTTGCGAAGCTCATCCGGCAATGCTTCCAGCCGTTTTCTGATACATCCGAATTCATTGACAAGCCTGGCCCGTGACTTCTGCTGATATAAATTTTCATCTATCACTATCTGTCTGACCTGATCCATAGAATGAATTTCAAGAAGCCGTGCTGTCTCCCTGGTCTCAACGAACCAGAATAGATGTTTGGTGGCACTTGCGTTGTACTCCATGTTTGTTCTTCCCCTTTTAGGAACTGTATTTGTATATATCTGATAGACAGTATAGCACAGGGGGCCATTGCTGTCATTAAGGAACTGCGCTGAAAAATTTCGCTCTGTCATGATCATGCTTCTCATGCTCATAATTATACTCAAGAGCATACGTATTTGCCAAATGACTTGCTATTTTGCTTGAAACAGTGAAGGCCTGCTGGGGGGCTAACGGAGTGGGAAAAAGCACAGCTAGCATCCAGCTTATGAAATCGGCATTTCTGGGCCTGACTGCTGAATCTTTGGCATTACCCATTGTTGTGATGCTGGGTGTCACCCTGGCCTGTTCTGGAATTGCGGTGAAATGTTTTAGATGGGAATAGCTTTGGCTGTATTATCTTGATAATCTTTCAGGCCCATGATATGATTGGCGTGTCCAATCCTTTTTCTCCCATAGCACCTCTCTAAAATCAGTTACATAGCCCGCTGTGCGTCTGATTTTGAGAGATGCTCCCGAAGGAAAATCCTACGCACTATTCACAAGTACACAACGGAGGTTGAATATGAAAAAATGGCTTGATGAAGAATATGAATTTGAAGTGGAAGTAATCGCGTTTCTGCGAGGCAGCCATACAGAACATTATTGTCGAAACGGCGAAGAAATCGGCGATAAATATACCTGCACCTATGGCTGTCCGGTCAATGAGCAGGGGTATGGTATCTGCTCCAAAGCAATGATGGTGCTTTATCCTGTCATGGAGGCCGTCAGAAGCGGCGGGGACTTAGAGAACATTGGCGGCGATGGAAAATACAGCAAGGTGGTTGTCTGCCCCGATGGATGTGTTATGTTTCGGATTACAGCAAAACCTCTGGGCAGCCAAAATCCCTTTAAAGGAAACTGTTTTGGCGGCTGACGCACTATTGGCAGTAAAGTGCAGGTTTTATGAGAATTGGACTTTCATATCACGCAGCATATCCAAAATAGTACCTGCATTTTTTCTGTCGCAGACAGAGATAATATCATCCGTTTGTTATGGCGTGTTCAGGGCAGTGCGGATATCTGTATAAGGATTTCGGGATAGCTGCTGCAAAAGCCGCAGAACCGCCTCTAAGGAATAATTAGCACACCTCAATGATCGGATGATTTGTTTCAAATAGTTTTTCGTATGTGTAATTGCCCTATCAAAATCTCCTGACGCTGATACCTTGAGCATCTGGACATTTTTCTTTCTCAGCCCATTCTGCAAAGCCTCTACCTGAAAGGCAAGGCGTATCAGCTTACATTGTTTTATATGAAATTCTGTAAATACACGATAACCGTTTGACAGGCGTCTAAGCTTTGGTATCAGTTCCAGTTTTTCATACAGCCGTACTGTGTTTGGGTGAATTCCGATGATTGCCGCGACTTCTGCGGTTTTGTATGTGGTCATTGTTTTTCCCCTCCATTCACCTTATTGTACCATAGCCTAAAATCTGGTGTTATAGTGTAGGGTTCATTCTTTTTAGTTTCCGTATATCTGCCATTTCTACCCCTCAGAAAAATGGCTTATCTGTTCTTGCAGCCACCAAATTGCAATGCCGATGTAAGGTGTTTTTGGATCGGGCTCACTTTCCCAAATATGTAATTGCTCTATACAATTCTGCAGAATATCCCCCTCCTGGCTTTTAGTAATCTCAGCTTCACATTGCAGGCGGCGATTTCGGAGTCATCATCACCGATTATATCCTTCAGCTGTTCCAATGTTCGTTCCGCATCTACTGTATCTTTTTCATCAATAAAGTGATAGAATTTGTGAAATAATTCCTTAATTTCCTTAGGCCGTTCTGAGGAATGCATAATACCGCTTATGATTGTATTGGTGTCCTTGCCATGAACCTCTCCGGAAGGCTCATAGGCTTCACCCCGATCAAGCAGAACAATGTTTTCGCTTTTCACAGTGCTGATTACTGCCGGAGCGTGGGTACTTACAATAAACTGTACTTTCGGAAAAATTTCTGTTAAATCCCCCAGAATTCTTTGCTGCCACGTAGGATGCAGGTGCAGGTCCACTTCATCGATCAATATGATACCATCTGTTTCCCTGAACACATTACCTAAAAGCTGTGGGTTGAGTACCGCCATACGATAGGCAATGTCCGCAACCAGACTGATGGTGCTTTTGCAGCCATCACTCAGCTGATTGATGGGAATGCGCATCAACCCGCCTGACTCATTTCGGTAGACAGCCTCCAATTCCTTTGTTCCCATATTGTACTGCATCTTAACATCTTCGATGCCAGTAATTCTCTTGTAACAAGCCTCCATTGCAGAATAGACTGCTTCCAGTTCAGGAATCCTCCCTAACCCCAGCTCCTGATTTTGGTATTTTTGAACTGTCATTTTCGAAAACCAGTTCATCATCATCTTAATATCTGCAGTTCCAGCCACACAGCCAATATAACCATTCATCCTGTTGTTCGTTTCAGATACATCACTTTGTTTTTCACGGTGATAATCCCACAAACGGCCGGTTCCATAGTAAGCAATAACAGGTAGTATAAGCGAAGCATCTCCGTTTCGCAGATGTTCCTGAAAGCTGATACCAAGATTTATCATTTTTTTTGCATTAACTACCGTCATTTTTCCTTCTGGCCTATTGAGACTCCTGGCCCACTGTATTGTCTCTGATTTCGTGACAGCTGATGCTTTCACGGTAACCGGATACTGTGGCTGAACATCTTTGGTACTGCCAATAGAAAATGCTTTCAGATGGGCCTGGCTTTTATCAATGCTTCGCGCTGACAGTCCATCCATTTTTACAAACATAGTGCTGACTGCAATCGCTGCACCTTCCATAATGGATGTTTTTCCAGAACCATTCTCCCCGACAATTACCGTTAAATTCGGATGGAATTCCATGTCAATATTGTCAAAACATTTAAAATTTTGAAGTGTTAATTTTTGAATATACATGATATCACCTCTTTTGCTCTATTTTGGCCAATATATTTGGAAAAATACATAGCTGTTGTGCCGCTCCTTGGGGACCGTTAAGAAATAGCTTTTAAACAGTTCTTTAATCTATCATGGCCTGAGGTAAAGATTCACCCGGAATGTCCCTGCAGTGCCTCTTCGAATGTCAGTCCGTTATAAAGACCTCCCGGCGATGGCACTTCCAAACGGTCGTCGTAGACCGCCGCCTGTACACAGGATTCATCTGTCAGATTGCGATGGCACTGTGCATTTACAATCATCTCTCAGATGGCCTCCACCGGAAGTTCATAGGATTCCCTGCGCTGCGTCCAGCGCAGAAACGTTAAAAAAAGCATCCGCAGTCATACATATCTAATAAATAGTATAGCACAGGACCCCATTGGTGTCATTAAAGAACTGTATGTAAATAAGCTGTGACAGCTGCGCAGGATTTTTGGGGAGTGCTTGCCAAAAACCAGCCGCATAGCAGGCTATGTAACTGATTACTTGCTTTTACCCCCAGAATTTGTTATATTTTGAATAAAGAACTTATGCGTACTGCGCAGGATATTTTCCTGCTGTCAGCAAATACCCAAAAATCAGAAAGACCGCCATCATGCAATTATTGTTAAAGGACCGCCCCCTGCTCACCATTTGCGATAACGGAACCTGTGAAATCATAGATTTTGATCACCTGCCCTTTGCTCTGCGCAGGGACCCGGTCACTTTCGTGGAATTTATAGAATGGGCCTCCAGCCGCACGTTATCCATGGGCAGAAGCTATGCAAAGGAAATTTTAAATGCCCTGCGTCTGTCTCAGACCAACCGTTATGCTGTGTGCAGAGCCTGCCGGGGGCTGAGTCTGGAAGATTCTTATTGGCTCCGCCAGGAAGATGACTGCCAGACCTGGGAGACTGTCAATCTTTTCCGCAATCCTCTGTCACTTTTTATCACAGAGCTGTCTCTCTCCGGCCGGAACATCCATTATGTAAAAAACGCGGGAGAACCAGGGAACATCCACACCCCGGAGCTCACCACATTAGGAGCCAGCGCAAAGGGGTGGGTCCGCCGAAACGGACAGCTGTACCTCCATAAAGTGGGCAGATATGAAATTCCTGCTGACCAGATTCTTGAGACTTTGTCCATCCCCCATATCCACTATCAGGTATCTTCGGACGAAGAAATTCATTCCTATTTATCCCAGGAACGAAAAGAATGGATTACCGGGGTTGGTGATGCGGTGGTTCACTCCCGCCTTCACACCACAGAAGACACTGCTATGGTCACATTTGAAGAATTTAAGATTTTCTGCGGCTTCTACGGGCTGAATCCCTATTCTGAAGCTGCAGGGATTGACAGGAAATTTTATCTCCAGATGCAGATTGCAGACTATCTATTAAACAACAATGACAGACATGAGCAGAACTGGGGATTTCTCATGGACAACCAGACTGGGAAACTGACTGGATATTTTCCACTTTTCGACCATGACCACGCATTCTGCGAAAATCCCCGGATCTATTCCCAGACCACAGAAACCCCTGTATTTCTTCGGGATGCCGCTATAGAAGCCCAGCGGGAACTGCACATGGATCTATCCGGGCTTAATAACCTGGAATGTCCCGCTTATCTGACTAATAATCAGTGGGAACAGGTACTGATGCGCAGAGAAGTTCTGATGCGTCTGTAAGAAACCTATTGGGCCGGATATTTCTCCGAGTGTGCGTGTCAAAAAACGCAGCCGCCCGACAGGACTTTTTTGCAAAAATTACAGGAGAAAATATTATGGAAAATTTATATGAGAAAATAGAAGAACTCAATCCAAACAGCCGCAACACCATCGCAACCGTCATAGAAGGGAATTCTGCAGGGGAAAAGGCCCTTTTTTCTGATTCCCGCCTCATATGGGAATCCGCATCCCATGGATTTTTTACTGCCCACAGTGCGGCAGCTGCAGGCAATTCCCAGGAGGGCCTTGCTGTCATTGAAGGAAATACCGTATTTTATGAACTGCTTGGCCGGGAGAAAAGAATTATCATCTGCGGCGGCGGCCATGTATCCATACCCATCATCCAGCTGGGCCTGATGATCGGCTGTCCGGTCACCGTCCTGGAGGACCGCCCCCAATTCGCAGAACATGCCAGCCAGGCCGGAGCCACAAAAGTCATCTGCGATTCTTTTGAAAACGGGCTGGCACAGATACCCGGAGATACAGACACCTTTTTCATTATTGTGACAAGGGGCCACCGCAGCGACCAGCTCTGTCTGAAACTCATTTCCCAAAAAGACCACGCCTATATTGGAATGATGGGCAGCCGGACGCGGGTCTCAAAGGTAAAAGAATCTCTGCTGGCCGACGGTGTGGACGAAGATATTCTGGACAGCCTTCATGCCCCCATTGGTCTGGACATTAAAGCCGAGACTCCCCAGGAAATTGCCGTGGCAGTCATGGCCGAGATCATCGCTGTGAAAAACAGCAGGACCCAAAACTGCGGATACACCAGGGAAATAAAACATGCCCTGCGGCAGACCCGGGAACAGGGAGATCGGGCCGTGCTGGCTACTATTATTAAAAGAAAAGGCTCTGCACCCCGGAAGGTTGGAACAAAGATGCTGATTTTCCCGGACGGAAGCACCACCGGCACCATCGGCGGCGGCAGTGCGGAAGCGGCTGTGATACAAAAAGCAGTGCAGATTATGGAAAGGGAAAGCCCCCTGCCAATGACCCACCAGATTGACATCACCGGCCGTACTGCAGAGGATGAAGGAATGGTCTGCGGGGGAATCGTTGATTTTCTTCTGGAGCGTGTTTGAAAATTCATATAAATTATGCAACACCAGCATAAAATTTCACGGGAAAATCATCTATTTTCTCAAGCTTCCTTAAAAAATTCTGCTAAACTGCCGATGTAATAATAAAATATATAGCCAAAAAGAATTTATATTTGAGGAGGGTTGCGTTATGTCAATGACTGTAGGTTATAGGCCTTACACAGGTACAATTAACACAAACAGCGCACGATACAAACGTGCTAAAGCCATGTATGACGAAGGACATCCCAACGGAGAAGAAACTAAGTCTGCCGCGGAAGCAAAGGCTGAACAGGATTTGCAAAACCTGAAAATGTTTAAGCAAATGCTTGGGCAAAAATATGATGACCTTGATTTTATCTTGAAAAACCCACTTAAAGCGAATGAAGAAACATTTATTCGTAATTATATGGGACTTTTTGATGAGGATGGTGATTTCGTAAATCCCTATGGTGTAGCGGGAATGGATATTACCGGAAAAGACCCGTCTGAGTTCCATAAAATAATAGATGTTTCTGAAACTGCCCGGCAAGATATGTTTGACGAAACAATGCGCCATTTCATACAAGAAAATGGAGTCGCCAATGGCGATACAACAAAACGTACTGAAGTTTTTACCCGCTATCAGTTAAGCGTCAACAAGTCAGATAGATTAAGCGGCACATGGACACTTGGACAATATGAGAGGATGTATACAAAAGCATTTTACGAAGCCGTAAAAGAAGCAAACCCCAACTGGCAGCTTGGACAGCCATTTGACACAAGCATTGTACGCAGCATTACTCGTGAAGATGTGGAAAATCGCATTGTAAAAGGCAACAGCGAATTAGCATTAAAGCCAAGGCCATCTCTGGATATTAAAGTGTAATCTATAAAACACTGGTCAGTCAAAAGTTCGTTCAGCTAATAAGCAGGTCGATTTCTTCTGTTTC
>CAJURF010000081.1 GCA_910588825.1 uncultured Lachnospiraceae bacterium | reverse complement strand
AAAGGCCAGGAGATAAAAAAGCTCCAGGTATCAGACCGGACAGAGGATTTGAGGGTGGTCATGAGCAGTTCCCACGGCTGTGAGGAAATGGAGCGGCTTCTGGAGAAATATCATCTGACAAATCTGGTGCGTGTGGGCAGTTCCATCAAGGGATGTATGATTGCCAGAGGAGATGCGGAAGTTTATTACAGACACAACCCCACCATGGAGTGGGATACAGCAGCCATGCAGTGTATTGTGGAGGAGGCCGGGGGGATTTTCCGGCAGATGGATGACAGCGAGATGACTTATAACCGCCAAGACTGTGTGAACCGGAAAGGATTTTATATTCTAAATTGTGATCAGAATAAACTGGCTTAGGTATGTTTTAAAAGTAAGATGCAGGAGGATGGCTTATGGACCAGATAGTGCTGGCGGCTGTAAATGCAAAATATATTCATTCGAACCTGGCTGTATACAGCCTGAAAGCTTATGCCGGGAAAGCCGGTCAGCCGGTCCGCATCAGAGAATACACCATTAACCAGCCCATGGGTGAAATTTTAAAAGATCTATACAAGAGCCGTCCAGGGCTTTTGTGCTTTTCTTGTTATATCTGGAATAAATCTCTGATTGAGGAACTGACAGGGGAGATACGCAAACTTCTCCCGGATATATGGATCTGGATAGGCGGGCCAGAAGTTACGTACTGTGCCCGGGAATATCTGGAAGCGCATCCTGCCGTGGACGGCATCATGAAGGGAGAAGGGGAGGAAACGTTTCTGGAATTGGTAACGTGTTACCGCCAGGGAAAAGACCAAAACCAGCTGCTCCAGATTCCAGGGCTTGCTGTGCGCAGAGGAAATACGGTCTGTGAGACACAGGACCAAAAGCTGCTGGATATGGACAGTATCCCCTTTCCTTACGGCTGTCTGGAGGACTTTTCCAATCGGATAATTTATTATGAGAGCAGCAGGGGATGCCCGTTTTCCTGCAGTTACTGCCTGTCTTCCATAGAAAAGAAAATACGCTTTCGAAGTCTGGAACTGGTAAAACAGGAAATGCAGTTTTTCATAGACAGAAAAGTTCCCCAGGTGAAATTCGTAGACCGGACATTCAACTGCAATCGGAAGCGGGCTTTGGAAATATGGAAATTTTTGGCGGAGCAGGACAGGGGAATTACGAATTTTCATTTTGAAATTGTAGCGGAACTTTTAGAGGATGAGGAAATTGCCTGTATGCACTCCATGCGGCCGGGATTGATCCAGCTGGAAATCGGCGTTCAGTCGGCAAATCCCAGGACTCTCCAGGAGATATGCCGGAATATGAATTTTTCCAAATTGAAAATCTGTGTGGAAAAAATCCGTCAGGGCAGGAATATTCATCAGCATCTGGATCTGATTGCAGGGCTGCCTTTTGAAAATTACGAGAGTTTTTCCCGCTCTTTTGATGCAGTGTACGGGATGCGTCCCCAGCAGCTGCAGCTGGGTTTCCTGAAAATATTGAAAGGGTCCCGGATGGAAACAATGGCCGGGAAGTATGGATGTGTGTACATGAACCGGGAACCCTATGAAGTGCTGAAGACCAGATGGCTTTCTTATGAAGAAATTCTTTCCCTGAAACAAGTGGAAAGTATGGTGGAAATCTATTATAACAGCGGCCAGTTTCTGCGCACGCTGTCTTTATTGGAGCATTTGTTTCCCTCGTTTTTTGCTTTTTATGAAGCGCTGGGTGATTTTTATGAGAGAAAAGGTTACAGCCAGATTTCCCACTCCCGTCTGCGCAGATATGAGATTCTGCGGGAATTTGTGGTGGAATGGACTAAGGCCTTACAGAAGGAAGAAAGGGAAAGACTGCTGGAAAATTTGACAGAAGCCATGACAGTGGACCTGTACAGCCGGGAGAATTTGAAAAGCCGTCCGGCGTGGATGAAGTGCCAGGAACAGTGGCAGAAAGACATCAGAGATTATATACGCCGTGAGAAACTGCCGAAAACTGTTCATATAGAAGTGTTATCAGAAGAAACACTGCTGTTTGATTATACCCGCAGGGACCCGCTGACGAATAATGGTACCTGCAGGCAGATATCAAATTTGACGATGTAATCATTACTGTTCAATGGGTGGACAGTAACTTTTAATCTTCAACTTTCTTGTGTACAGATTTCTTTTTTAATGTTATACTCAAGAGTATACGTATTTGCCAAATGATTTGCTGTTTTGCCTGAAACAGTGAAGGACTGCTGGCAAATCATTTGACTCACGGGTATAGAATGTAATTATTCAGCAGGGGGGATATGGAACGACAAGGAGAGTAAAAGAATGTCCAGATTTTTAAAATTTATCGTGCATCTGGTTGTATTTCTATTGATTGCGTGTATTTTGGCATTGGCTGTTCCGCCGTTTATGGGAATTTCCACAATCACCATTGACGATACAGACCTAGAGACAAATCTGCCGCTGGGTTCAGTTAGTTATGGAAAAGAGATATCTGCCAGCAGTGTTCTGGTGGGAGATTCGATTATTGTACAAAATGGAAATCAGGTCCGCCTGTACGGAGTCCAAGAAATTGATCTGGACAACAGTACATTTACCGTAATAGATAAAGGGGCCTCAAGAGGGGAACCGAAAGCCATGACCCTCAGCGGGGATGTGACCCGGGTGATTTTTACTGTGTGGGGTATTGGATTTCTTCTGATGGCGATTCAGTCCACAGAAGGGCTGATTATTATCGGCCTTGGTGTGTTGTTTCTTATTATATTGTTTGTTTTGGCTGAAATTTGGGGAAGGGATAAGGAACTGCCAGACGAGGAGCCGGAAGATGAAGAAGACGATGACCAGACGGAGCCAGATGCGCCAGCGGCTGGTGAAGGGGTATCTGCCCAGGCGGCAGATGAACAGGCATTGGCATCGGAGCCAAAGAGTAAACGTCAGTTAAAGAAAGAAATGCGTGCCCGCCAGAAGGCAGAAGTGGCACGGCTTAAAGAAGAATCCAGGGAGAGAAGAAAAGAAGAAAAACGCCGGATAAAGGCGGCGAAGAAAATAGCCCGGACCGGGGGTTTTATAGAAGATATGGAACCGGTAGAGGCCATACTGGGTCTGGACGGGAATTCTCCTGCAGAGCAGGCGGCAGACCAGGCACATGAAGAATTAAAAAAAGAGATAGGGGCTGTGGCGGTACTTCCGCCAAGCGGGGAAATAGAGAAGATTCCCACAGCAGAGATTCCGGATGTGAAAAAAATTTCCCCAGAGGGAGATAAAGATTCAGCTGACCAGGCAAAAAAAGGCCAGGAAGAGACAACAGAGGAGACAAAGCAGGAGAAAGAAGAGCCGGAGCAGACAGTAAAGGTGGCGATTCCCCTCTATACAGCAGAGGAATTACTGGAGAAGGCAAAATCTGAGGGAGAAGCTCCAAAAGTTATTGAAGACGATGATACAGGCGTGGTTCTGCTGGATTATTCTACCATTATCGGCAGCGGGGAAGAAGAATAGCATTGTGACTAATAGACAGCAGTTTGTTCCAGGGGATGGATGGAAATTATACGGTTTGTATAATTTTTTAATGCATACCCTGGAATTTTTGTGTAAAAACTCGATAAGGAATGAGGAAAGCCGCCAAATGTAAATAGAAAAATTCTATAATCACAGAGAATCCTTCATAATTATCCAAAAAAGCCTTGAAATACATGGAATCATAGGGTATACTATTATTTGCTGTGGCATTGATAGCTGTGAAGCGTGAGGTTGCTGCTTACAGAATAAGCAGGTTTTTCCGTGGAGCGAATGTCAAGTTAAGATAAACTGACGACAAGTCACTGTACAGGAAAATCGGAACAGTCCGGTTTGAAAAGAATTCCGCAGATGGAAACGTGTGATGCCGAATGCGACACACACGGAGATGTGTACAGTCACCGCTTGTCGTACTGACTATTAGAAAGTGCGAAAAGGAGGCGGCTTTTTTATGGCAAATCAAGTAATGAGAATCACATTAAAGGCATATGACCATCAATTGGTAGATGCGTCAGCCAGCAAGATTATTGAAACGGTGAAAAAGAATGGGGCAAAGGTGAGCGGCCCGGTGCCACTTCCCACAAAGAAAGAAGTGGTTACAATCCTGCGTGCAGTGCATAAGTATAAGGATTCCCGGGAGCAGTTTGAGCAGAGGACACATAAACGTTTGATCGACATTTTGACCCCCACCCAGAAAACAGTGGACGCCCTTTCACGGCTGGAGATGCCTGCAGGTGTTCATATTGACATCAAAATGAAGAAGAAATAAAGGATAGTCAAAACTATATGATTGCCCTTCGGCAATCCGCTATAAGGAGGAAAATAGAGAATGAAGAAAGCAATACTTGCCACAAAAGTGGGAATGACCCAGATTTTTGATGAAAACGGCGTATTGATTCCCGTAACAGTTCTGCAGGCAGGACCATGTGTGGTAACGCAGATCAAGACAGAGGACAATGACGGTTACTGCGCTGTTCAGGTGGGATTCGTTGACAAAAGGGAAAAGCTGGTCAACAAACCACAGAAAGGCCATTATGACAAAGCCGGAGTTTCCTATAAGAAATATTTAAAAGAGCTGAAATTTGAAAATGCATCCGAATATGAAGTGGGCCAGGAAATTAAGGCAGATATCTTCGAGGCAGGGGATCACATTGATGCCACGGCCATTTCCAAAGGTAAAGGATTCCAAGGTGCCATCAAGCGCCACGGACAATCCAGAGGACCTATGACCCACGGTTCCAAATATCATCGTCATGCAGGTTCCAACGGCGCTGCTTCCGATCCCAGTAAAGTATTCAAAGGCAAGAAGATGCCTGGACAGATGGGAAATAAGAGAGTGACCGTCCAGAATCTGGAAATCGTACAAGTAGACGCAGAAAACAACTTACTGTTGATCAAGGGTGCAGTTCCAGGGCCGAAAAAATCCCTGGTGACCATCAAAGAGACAGTTAAGACCTTGGTCTAACAGGAAAGGAGGAACACACAGATGGCGAATATATCTGTTTATAATATGGAAGGCAATGAAGTCGGCACAATAGAGCTGAATGATGCCGTATTTGGTGTGAAAGTAAACGAACATCTGGTACATCAGGCAGTCGTGCGGCATCTGGCAAACAAACGCCAGGGAACCCAGAAGGCTAAGACCCGGGCTGAAGTCCGCGGCGGCGGAAGAAAACCCTGGAGACAAAAAGGGACAGGCCATGCGAGACAGGGCTCTATCCGGGCACCTCAGTGGACCGGCGGCGGTGTGGTATTTGCACCTGTGCCGAGAGACTATTCCAAGAAAATGAATAAAAAGGAAAGACGGGCTGCACTGCGCTCTGCTCTTACCTCAAGAGTAGAGGCTGAGAAGCTGATCGTTCTTGACGAACTGAGACTGGAAGAAATCAAGACAAAAGAAATGCAGAGAATCCTGAACAATCTGAAGGTAGAAAAGGCAGTAATCGTATTGCCTGAGAAAGATGAAAAGGTGGTATTGTCTGCCAGAAATATTCCGAACGTAGCTACAATTTCTTCCGATATGCTGAGCGTATATGATGTGATGAAGTACAGCACAGTGATTATGACCAAAGCTGCGGTAGCTTCGATTGAGGAGGTGTATGCGTAATGGCAAATATTCAATATTATGACGTTATCTTAAAACCGGTGATCACAGAGAAAAGTATGAATGCTATGGCAGAAAAGAAATATACTTTCCTGGTGCATCCGGAGGCAAATAAGACTATGATTAAAAATGCCGTCGAGAAAATGTTCGAGGGCACGAAGGTAAAAAGAGTCAATACCATGAACCAGCAGGGCAAGAAAAAGAGACGGGGAATGGTGTACGGCAAGACAGCTAAGACAAAGAAAGCGATTGTTTTCCTCACCGAAGACAGTAAAGATATCGAGATTTTCGAAGGCCTGTAGGCTGAAATTTTGAAAGGAGAATCACAATGGGAATCAAATCTTATAAACCATATACCCCTTCCAGAAGACATATGACTGGCTCTGATTTCTCTGAAATTACGAAGAAAAAGCCTGAGAAATCACTGGTCGTATCTCTGAAAAAACATGCAGGGCGCAACAATCAGGGTAAGATTACAACCAGACACCGCGGCGGCGGCAGCAGAAGAAAATATAGATTAATAGATTTCAAGAGAAGAAAAGATGATATTCCGGCAACTGTAAAGGCAATCGAGTACGATCCTAACAGATCCGCAAACATTGCGTTAATCTGTTATGCAGACGGACAGAAGGCTTATATTCTGGCACCGGAAGGATTGAAAGTGGGACAGAAAGTAATGAACGGAGAACATGCGGAAATCCGTGTAGGAAACTGCCTTCCCATGTCTGCAATCCCTGTAGGTACTCTGATTCACAACATCGAACTGTATCAGGGCCACGGCGGACAGCTGGTGCGCTCAGCAGGAAACAGTGCACAGCTCATGGCGAAAGAAGGAAAATACGCCACAGTTCGTCTTCCATCAGGCGAAATGAGAATGGTTCCGGTTGTCTGCCGCGCAACTGTCGGTGTGGTAGGAAATGGTGAACACAACCTGATCACAATCGGTAAAGCCGGCCGTAAACGTCATATGGGAATCCGTCCCACAGTGCGTGGTTCTGCCATGAACCCCAACGACCATCCACACGGCGGTGGCGAGGGCAAGACCGGTATCGGACGTCCGGGACCATGTACTCCATGGGGTAAACCGGCACTGGGTCTTAAGACAAGAAAGAAAAATAAACAGTCCAATAAGTATATTGTTCGTAGAAGAGATGGCAGGGCATTAGCAAAATAAAGGAGGTTAGAGAATGGCTCGTTCACTGAAAAAAGGACCGTTTGCAGACAAGAGCCTGCTGAAAAAGGTAGACGCTTTAAATGCAGCCAACGAAAAAACAGTAATCAAAACATGGTCACGCCGTTCCACGATTTTCCCTCAGTTTGTGGGGCATACATTTGCAGTACATGATGGAAGAAAACATGTACCTGTATATGTGACTGAAGATATGGTAGGACATAAATTAGGCGAATTCGTCGCAACCAGAACCTACCGGGGACATGGAAAAGATGAGAAAAAATCAGGAGTGCGCCGTTAGTCGAAAGACCGGCGCCTAACAGCGAAAGGAGGATTTGATCCATGGCAAAAGGACATAGATCCCAGATAAAAAGAGCAAGAAATGCCAATAATAGAGAAACAAGGCCACACGCAAAATTGTCTTATGCACGCATATCTGTGCAGAAAGCCTGCTTTGTACTGGACGCCATCCGTGGAAAGGATGTACAGACTGCACTCGGCATTCTGTCCTATAATCCCAGATATGCCTCCAGCGTTATCAAGAAACTGCTGGAGTCTGCCATTGCAAATGCAGAAAATAACAACGGCCTGAGCGCTGATAATTTATATATTGCTGCATGTTATGCTGATAAAGGGCCTACAATGAAGCGTATTAAACCCAGAGCCCAGGGCAGAGCTTATCGGATTGAAAAGAGAATGAGTCATATCACCATCGTATTAGATGAGAAATAAGGAGGGTAAAGATGGGACAGAAAGTAAATCCACATGGCCTTCGCGTGGGAATTATCAAAGACTGGGATTCTAAATGGTATGCAGAAGGCGATTTTGCAGATTATCTGATTGAAGACTACAATATTCGTAAATTTTTAAAGAAGAAATTATATACAGCAGGTATTTCAAGAATAGAGATCGAGAGAGCTTCCGACCGTGTGAAGATTATTATCTACACAGCAAAACCGGGTATCGTAATCGGAAAAGGCGGCTCTGAAATTGAGAAAGTAAAAGCTGAACTGCAGAAAATTACAGATAAGAAACTGATTGTGGATATCAAAGAAGTAAAAAGACCGGACAGAGATGCACAGCTGGTGGCAGAGAACATCGCACTGCAGCTGGAAAACCGTATTTCTTTCCGCCGCGCTATGAAGTCCACTATGAGCAGGACCATGAAAGCCGGTGCAAAAGGAATAAAGACTTCCGTATCCGGACGTCTGGGCGGTGCAGATATGGCCCGTACCGAATTTTACAGTGAAGGGAACATTCCCCTGCAGACACTTCGTGCAGACATTGATTATGGATTCGCAGAAGCAGATACTACCTATGGAAAAGTCGGCGTAAAAGCGTGGATCTACAATGGCGAAGTTCTTCCAACAAAAGGATCAAAGGAAGGGAGCGAGAAATAATTATGTTAATGCCGAAAAGAGTAAAACATCGTAAACAGTTCCGCGGCTCCATCAGAGGAAAAGCGATGAGAGGTAATAAAATCAATTATGGCGAGTATGGACTTGTTTCCACAGAACCATGCTGGATTCGTTCCAATCAGATTGAGGCAGCCCGTATTGCCATGACCCGTTACATCAAGAGGGGCGGCCAGGTATGGATTAAAATCTTTCCGGATAAACCGGTAACGGCAAAACCGGCGGAAACACGTATGGGTTCCGGTAAAGGCGCCGTAGAATATTGGGTAGCAGTGGTGAAACCGGGGCGGGTGATGTTTGAAATCGCAGGTGTCTCGGAAGAAGTTGCACGTGAGGCATTGCGTCTGGCAATGCATAAACTTCCATGCAAATGTAAAATCGTTTCTCGTGCAGACCTGGAAGGCGGTGATCACAGTGAAAACAAGTAGATTCTTAGAAGATTTAAGAGCAAAGTCAGTGATAGAATTAAATGAAGAATTAACAGCTGCCAAGAAAGAGCTTTTTAATTTGAGATTTCAGAATGCAACCAATCAATTAGACAATACCAGCAGAATCAAAGAGGTTCGCAGAAATATTGCCAGAATTCAGACAGTGATCGCTCAGCAGGCAGCCGCTGCGAAATAAAAATGGAGGTATGAGCTGTGGAGAGAAATCTTAGAAAGACCCGTGTGGGTAAAGTAACCAGCAACCGTATGGATAAGACCATTGTGGTTGCCATCGAAGATCATGTAAAACATCCTCTTTATAAAAAGATCGTAAAGAGAACATATAAATTAAAAGCTCATGATGAAAAGAATGAGTGCAGCATCGGCGATACCGTGAAAGTCATGGAAACAAGACCGCTGTCTAAAGAAAAAAGATGGAGACTTGTGGAAATCGTTGAGAAAGTAAAATAATATAAGGAGGAGCATCAGCATGATTCAACAGGAAACCAGACTGAAGGTTGCTGACAATACAGGAGCAAAAGAAATTCTGTGTATCCGCGTATTAGGCGGTTCCAGAAGAAGATATGGAAAAATCGGTGATGTAATCGTTGCCACCGTCAAAGATGCAACACCAGGCGGCGTTGTAAAAAAAGGCGATGTGGTCAGAGCCGTAATCGTGCGCACCGTGAACACAACACGCCGCAAAGATGGTTCTTATATCAGATTTGACGAAAATGCCGCTGTAATCCTCAAAGAAGATATGACTCCCAGAGGAACACGTATCTTTGGACCAGTGGCAAGAGAATTGCGTGAGAAACATTTCATGAAGATCGTTTCTCTCGCTCCGGAAGTATTATAGGAGGCGCAGAAGATCTATGATGAAAATAAAAAAAGGTGATACTGTAAAAGTAATTGCCGGTAAAGATAAAGATAAAGAGGGAAAAGTGCTCGCAGTAGATGCCAAGAGACACAGAGTTTTGGTGGACGGCGTAAATATGGTGACTAAGCACACAAAACCTTCCATTGCAAACCAGCAGGGCGGAATCGTTCAGAAAGAGGCTCCTATCGATATATCTAACGTAATGTATCTTCACAAGGGAGCAGTTACAAGAATTGGTTTCAAAATACAGGAAGACGGACGCAAGGTCCGCGTGGCTAAAAAAACCGGAGAGGTTATCGATTAAGGAAAGAGAGGAGGGCAAGCGAGTGAGCAGGCTTGGAGATATATATAAGAATGAAATCATGGATGCCATGATGAAAAAGTTCGGATACAAAAATAAACTGGAAGTGCCGAAACTGGAAAAAATTGTTGTAAATATGGGCGTTGGCGAGGCAAAGGAAAATGCAAAGATTCTGGATGCTGCCATTGCAGATATGGAAATCATTACCGGGCAGAAGGCAATTGCCTGTAAAGCAAAGAAATCAGTGGCGAATTTTAAACTGCGTGAGGGAATGCCCATCGGATGTAAGACCACATTGAGGGGCGAGAAAATGTACGAATTTGCAGATCGTCTGATCAATCTGGCGCTTCCCCGTGTACGTGACTTCCGCGGTGTGAATCCCAATGCTTTTGACGGCAGAGGAAATTATGCGATGGGAATCAAAGAACAGTTGATTTTCCCGGAAATCGAATACGATAAGATTGACAAAGTAAGAGGTATGGACGTAATCTTCGTTACCACGGCTCATACAGATGAAGAAGCCCGGGAATTGTTGAGATTATTCAATATGCCATTTGCAAGTTAAAAATTTAGGAGGAAACGTTCATGGCGAAAACAGCAATGAAAATCAAACAACAGCGTAAAGCAAAGTTTTCCACCAGGGAATATAACCGCTGCAGAATCTGCGGCCGTCCCCATGCATATTTGAGAAAATACGGAATCTGCAGAATCTGCTTCCGTGAATTGGCCTATAAAGGACAAATCCCCGGCGTAAAAAAAGCCAGCTGGTAGTAAAACGCGCATGTAAAGTCTAACGTAGCTATTAAAGCAGTAACGCTGTTCAGCAGAGGCTGTAACAATAAAAGGATAAAAGGTTACCGCTTAACAAGAAATGAGGAGGAAACTTACATGACAATGAGTGATCCCATTGCGGATATGCTTACAAGAATCCGCAATGCTAATATAGCAAAACATGACACTGTAGATATTCCGGCTTCCAAGATGAAGACAGCCATCGCCGGCATTCTGCTGGATGAAGGTTACATCTCCAAATATGAGATGGTGGAAGATGGAAATTTCAAAACCATCCGTATTACATTGAAATACGGTGAGACGAAAAATGAGAAAATTATCACCGGACTGAAGAGAATTTCAAAACCAGGTCTGCGTGTTTATGTAGGTAAAGATGAACTGCCCAAAGTTCTGGGAGGACTGGGAATTGCAATCATCTCTACAAATAAAGGCGTGATTACAGATAAGAAAGCCAGAAAAGAACAGGTGGGCGGAGAAGTTTTGGCATTTGTCTGGTAGATTCTATCTGATAAATGATTCATTCGCTGGAACTGAAAACAGAAGGGAACGTATGAGCATCCCTTCCGACAATTTAAGTAAGGAGGAAATGAAAATGTCACGTATCGGGAGACTGCCGGTAGTTATACCAGGTGGAGTAACCGTTGATGTTACGGAAAATAATCAGGTAACCGTTAAGGGACCAAAAGGAACATTAGAAAAAGCTCTCCCAAGGGAAATGAGCATAAAGGTGGAAGACGGACAGGTAGTGGTTACCCGTCCAAATGACCTGAAAAAAATGAAATCCCTGCATGGACTTACCAGATCTCTGATTCAGAATATGGTGACAGGCGTAAACGAAGGCTATCAGAAAGTGCTGGAAGTAAACGGCGTAGGTTACCGTGCTGCAAAACAGGGGAAAAAGCTGGTGTTAAGCCTGGGATATTCCCATCCCGTTGAAATGGAAGATCCGGAAGGTCTGGAATCCAAAGTTGACGGCAATAAAATTATTGTTGAGGGAATTGACAAACAGCAGGTGGGCCAATATGCCGCAGAGATCAGAGAAAAGAGAAAACCTGAGCCATACAAAGGCAAAGGAATTAAATATGCCGATGAGGTGATCAGACGGAAAGTCGGCAAGACTGGTAAGAAATAAATAAGGAGAGTGTGAAAATGATCAAGAAAACATCAAGAGCGGAAATTCGTCGGAAAAAGCATAGAAGAATACGTCACCGCCTGAGCGGCACAGCACAGATTCCCCGTTTGTGTGTATTCAGAAGCGACAGTCATATGTATGCGCAGATTATTGATGACTTGGCTGGCCATACTCTGGTATCCGCGTCAACTCTCCAGGCAGAAGTGAAGGACGGATTGACGTATACCAATAATGTAGAGGCTGCTGCGAAAGTAGGAGAAGTGATTGGTAAAAAAGCAGTTGAAAAGGGCATCAAAAAGGTAGTTTTCGACAGAGGCGGATTTTTATATCATGGAAAAGTCAAAGCTTTAGCTGATGCAGCACGAGAAGCTGGATTGGAATTCTAGAAAGGGAGGAATAGCAGATGAAACGCAATATCATTGATGCCAGTCAGCTTGAGTTGGAAGATAAAGTAGTAGCGATCAAACGTGTAACAAAAGTTGTAAAAGGCGGACGTAACTTCCGCTTCACGGCTTTGGTAGTGGTTGGGGACGGCAATGGACATGTGGGAGCCGGCCTGGGCAAAGCTACAGAAATTCCCGAGGCAATCCGCAAGGGAAAAGAAGACGCAATGAAGAAATTGATCAGCGTTGCCAGAGATGAGAACGGAAGTATTACCCATGACTTTATTGGTAAATTCGGAAGTTCTCAGGTGCTGTTAAAGAAAGCTCCTGACGGTACTGGAGTTATCGCCGGCGGTCCGGCCCGTGCAGTGATCGAGCTGGCAGGAATTAAAAATATCCGTACAAAATCTCTCGGTTCCAATAATAAGCAGAATGTGGTGCTTGCTACAATCGAAGGACTGAGACAGTTAAAAACTCCGGAAGAAGTGGCAAGGCTCCGGGGCAAATCCGTGGAAGAAATTCTTGGATAAGGAGGAGTAAAAAAGTGGCTGATAAATTAAAGATTACGCTGGTGAAATCTACAATCGGCGCAATTCCCAAACACAAAAAAACAGTGAGATCCATGGGACTTCGTAAGACAAATAAATCCGTGGTAATGCCTGATAATCCTGCCACCAGAGGCATGATCAAGCAGGTACGGCACCTGGTAAAAGTAGAAGAAGTGCAGGAATAAGATCATAAGGAGGTGTTACAGTGGAATTATATAATTTAAAACCAGCAAAAGGTTCTACGCATAGTAATTTCAGAAAAGGCCGCGGCCACGCTTCCGGAAACGGTAAGACTGCAGGCAAAGGACACAAAGGCCAGCTGGCGCGTTCCGGCGCGAAGAAAGCCGGATTCGAAGGCGGTCAGATGCCTTTATACAGACGTATTCCCAAAAGAGGGTTTAAAAACAGAAATTCGAAAGATATCGTTGCTATCAACGTGGATGTACTGGAAAGATTCGAGGATGGTGAGGAAGTTACCATTGAGAGACTTCTGGAAACCAGAGCAATTTCCCACCGCAGGGACGGCGTGAAAATTCTCGGAAATGGAGAATTGACAAAAAAACTTCATGTAAAAGTCAATGCATTCAGCGCCAGTGCAAAAGAAAAAATTGAAGCTGCTGGCGGAACAGCAGAGGTGGTTTAATGTTTGAAAGCGTAGCAAACGTATTCAAAGTAAAAGATATCAGGAGGAGATTATTTTTTCTCCTGCTGATGATTGTTGTAATCCGTATTGGGTCACAGCTTCCTGTCCCTGGGACAGACGGGGACTACTTTAAGAACTGGTTTGAAAGCCAGTCAGGTGATGCGTTTAATTTCTTTGACGCATTTACCGGAGGATCTTTTACACAGATGTCGATCTTTGCGCTGAATATCACCCCGTACATTACGTCTTCCATTATTATGCAGCTTCTGACTATTGCAATCCCGAAGCTGGAAGAAATGCATAAGGACGGGGAAGATGGGAGGAAAAAGATCGCTGAAATTACCCGCTATTTGACCATAGGGCTTTCCATCTTTGAAGGAATTGCCATGTCCATAGGATTTGGCCGTCAGGGATTGATTCCTGTACTCTCCTCCACATCCGATGCCTCTATGTTCGAAAAAGTCGCGGCGGCGTTTGTAGTGGTTGTGTGCCTGACTGCCGGTTCGGCCATGCTTATGTGGCTGGGCGAGCGCATAACCGAAAAGGGTGTGGGAAATGGAATTTCCATTGTGCTGACAGTGAATATCGTTTCTACCATGCCCAGTGATTTTGCAGGACTGTATGAAACTTTTGTAAAGGGGAAGACCATAGCCAGAGGTGCCCTGGCAGCGTTGATTATCGCTGCTATTGTACTGGCAGTTGTTGTATTTGTTTTGGTTTTGAATGATGCAACGAGAAAGATTCCGGTGCAGTATTCCAAGAAAATGCAGGGAAGAAAGATGGTGGGCGGCCAGTCCTCCCATATTCCGCTAAAAGTGAATACCGCAGGTGTGATTCCGATTATCTTTGCATCTTCTATTATGTCATTTCCTTCGATTATTGCTACTTTTCTTGGAAAAGCCAATGGAACGGGGATGGGGGGAGAGGTAATGCGGATGCTGTCCTCCAATAACTGGTGCAATCCGGAACGCCCTATTTATACCATTGGATTGTTGATCTATGTGGTACTGGTTATTTTCTTTGCTTACTTCTACACTTCTATCACATTTAACCCGATAGAAGTGGCAGACAATATGAAGAAGCAGGGTGGATTCATACCGGGAATCCGGCCGGGTAAAGCAACGACAGATTATTTGACAAAGATTTTAAATTATATCATCTTTATCGGTGCCGCAGGTCTTGTGATCGTAGCTGTCATCCCATTCTTCTTCAGCGGCATGTTCGGCGCCCAGGTATCTTTCGGCGGTACTTCGATCATCATCGTGGTGGGTGTGGTGTTAGAGACTATCAAACAGATTGAGTCAATGATGCTGGTACGCAATTACAGAGGATTCCTGAACGAATAAATCGAGGGTAAGGTTGTGGTGGAAACACCGCAGCCTTTGATGATTATATATTGCAGGAGGTATGAAGTATGAGGATCGTAATGTTGGGAGCCCCGGGAGCCGGCAAAGGCACACAGGCCAAGAAAATAGCGGAAAAATATAAAATCCCCCATATATCCACAGGAGATATTTTCCGTGCAAATATTAAGAATGGAACAGAACTGGGCAAAAAGGCAAAATCTTATATGGACCAGGGAATGCTGGTGCCGGATGAGCTGACCGTGAGCCTGGTGATGGACCGCTTTAAAGAACCGGATGCCCAGGACGGATACGTGCTGGATGGATTTCCCAGGACAATTCCCCAGGCAGAGAGTCTGGATGCAGCGTTAAAAGAAACAGGAAGCCAGATTGACTTTGCCCTCAATGTGGATGTGCCCGATGAGAATATTATTCAGAGAATGTCAGGAAGACGTGCCTGTGTAAAATGCGGAGCTACATATCATCTGAAATATGCAGCGCCGAAAAAAGACGGGATTTGTGATTCCTGCGGGGAAGAACTGGTACTCAGGGACGATGACAGACCGGAAACAGTGGAAAAACGTCTGAACGTATATCACGAACAGACACAGCCGTTGATTGAGTACTATGCACAGAAAAATGTCCTGAAAGAAGTGGACGGGACGCAGGATTTGGAAGATGTATTCCAGGATATTACAAAGATTCTGCAGTAGGCAGAAAAAGGAAAGGGCACAAAGCGGACAAAATGCCCGCAAGCTTAGGAGAATAGGGATGTCAGTATCAATTAAGTCATCAAGTGAAATAAAGAGGATGAGAGAGGCCGGGCGGCTGCTGGAGCAGGTGCATGATGAAGTGGCCAAATTAATCCGGCCCGGTATTTCCACCTGGGAGATTGACAAGACAGGAGAGGAATTGATACGAAGCCGGGGATGTATACCCAATTTTCTGAATTACAATGGTTTTCCAGCTTCTTTCTGTATTTCCATAAATGATGAAGTAGTTCATGGAATACCGTCCAGGGAGAGAAAGCTGAAAGACGGCGACATTGTCAGTCTGGATGCAGGGCTGATTTATAAACACTACCATTCGGATGCCGCCAGGACTTACGGGGTGGGTATCATTTCCCCAGAGGCCAGGAAGCTGATGGATGTCACCCGGGAGAGCTTTTTTGAAGGTTTGAAATATGCAAAAGCCGGGAAACATCTATTTGAGATTTCCGGTGCCATCGGCGCCTACGCGGAAAGCTTTGGTTACGGTGTGGTGCGTGACCTGGTGGGGCATGGAATCGGTACGAAACTTCATGAGGAACCGCAGATCCCGAATTTCAAACAGAAAAAGCGGGGAATGAAACTGTATCCTGGTATGACCCTTGCCATTGAACCGATGATTAACCAGGGACGTGCAGATGTGGTGTGGCTGGACGATAACTGGACAGTAGTGACGGATGACGGATCTTTGTCTTCCCATTATGAAAATACCATATTGATTACGGACGGAGAACCGGAGATATTGACACTAACAAAATCATTTGAATAATCATAGGAGGTTGGCATGTCGAAAGCGGATGTAATCGAAGTAGAGGGTATCGTATTGGAAAAGCTGCCCAATGCCATGTTTAAAGTGGAACTGGAGAACAAACATGTGGTGTTGGCCCATATCAGTGGCAAGCTGCGTATGAACTTTATCCGTATTTTACCCGGCGACAAAGTTACCATCGAACTTTCTCCCTACGATTTGTCCAAGGGACGGATTATATGGAGAGATAAATAAAAAAATACTTGTACAACAGGGAATTTTTTGGTATAATACCAAAAGATATGCTTTTGTGCATGATAGAGTTTCAAATCAGATGACGGAAGGAGGATTTCCAGTGAAAGTAAGATCATCTGTAAAACCCATTTGCGATAAATGCAA
>CAJURF010000080.1 GCA_910588825.1 uncultured Lachnospiraceae bacterium | reverse complement strand
AAGTATTGTTTTTTCAATGTTCAACACATCATACGGTGTGGGAAGTTTGAGTTAATATAACGCACAATCTGGTCCATAGAGCTGGCATCAGTGCTCCCGCCTTTCACCAGAAGAAGCCCCAGAATTTCATATAGTTTTGCCGAGACAATAATCTCCGAATACTGATTGCTGCCAGAGTAAGAGTGGATCAGATTCTGCAGTTTTGGGAGAAATTCCGTATTATTCTGGAGATCGAACACATACTGATCGTGATTTACTGACACCAGATGAGAAAAGAATGGCTGGAAATTTTTTCCGTTAAAATGAATCCACAGAATTTCCAGACTGCCGATGGCCCCATAGAGATGGGGCTTTTGTGTTTCAATGAGAAAAGCCTGTCCCGCTTCAGCCTCGTAGATCTGTCCCTCAGTGGAGAAGACCACTTTTCCGCTTAAAATGTACATGAGAAGATAATGGCAGTATTTCTGGCGTATGACCGAATACTCAGGGGAGCAGTGGGAATGACCGATGTATTCCACATATAGAAAAAGCTCCCGGGCAGTCTGGGTAGGGGTGTGAGCCC
Source organism: uncultured Lachnospiraceae bacterium (assembly GCA_910588825.1). Classification (GTDB taxonomy): domain Bacteria; phylum Bacillota; class Clostridia; order Lachnospirales; family Lachnospiraceae; genus MGBC164599. Next base: position 16,165 of record CAJURF010000080.1, on the reverse strand, counting down.
GTTCGAAAGAGATGGGAAGAACACCGGGAACCATGCGGGAATTGCTGATCATGAAAAACCTCCTAAACTGACATCTCTTGTCTGTGTAGATATCATAATAAATGAAAGTCAACTGTTCACATTAAAGTCATTTATTTCAAAATTTTTCTGGTACATTCTCTATTATATTCTCGAAATAGCAAGATTTCAATATTTTTATAGAAATATTCCCGATGTATTCTAAAAATGGGCATGCTATGATAAGGAAAATTCCACAACGGGTGCAGGGGATTTTCGAAGGCACTCAAAAACAGCAGGGAGGTAGGGAATTTATTTGCCATCGGAGCTGTGTTTATGAACGTGCTGGAGAACAGCATGACCCTTATGAAAGTCTCTGTCTACTGGCAGAAAGTGGTCATAGGGCTCATATTGATCGGCGCTGTGGTACTGGATCAATACAAACGCCGCCGTGCCATGCGGGCAGATGTGAGAACCATGGAAGACAAGCAGGAAACATCTTAGAAAGCGGGGTGATGGTATGGGCAGGCCAAGACTGTGTGTAAAAGAAGTGACAAAAGTTTTTCCCGGTGTGAAAGCGCTGGACTCGGTGTCACTGACGCTGGAAGAAGGAGAAGTTCTCTCCCTGGTAGGGGAAAACGGAGCGGGAAAGTCCACGCTGATGAAAATCTTAAGCGGCACATATCCTTATGGCAGTTACGCGGGGACGGTGGAAGTGGACGGCAGACCAGTGGAGATTTCCAGTGCTCTGGAAGCAGAAAAATGTGGGATCGGCATGATTCCCCAGGAACTGAATATCCAGCTGGATATGACAGCGGCGGAAAATGTGATGCTGGGACACTGGCCAAAGAAGAGAAACGGGCTCATTGACTGGAAAAAGCTAAAAGAGGAAGCAGGGCGGGCCCTCGGGATGCTCCATGTAAAGATGGATTTGGACGTAAAAATGAGAAGCCTGAATGCCAGTATGCAGCAGCTGGTGTGCATTGCCAGAACGCTGGTTTCCAATCCCAGTATTCTCATTCTGGACGAGCCCACGGCGGCTTTGACTCTGGAGGAAACCCACCATCTGATGAAAATCATAAAACGTCTGAAGACGGAGGGAATCTCCTGCATTTACATTTCCCACAAACTGGAAGAAGTTTTCAATATTTCTGACAGGGTGGTGGTGATGAGAAACGGATGCGTGGTTTCGCGGTATCAAAGGGAGGAGATCGTCCCAGGCCGGGTAATTGCGGATATGATAGGAAAAGAGATGGAAGCCTTTCATCCGGAATCAGAGCGGACATTTGGGGAGGTAATATTCCGAGTGGAAAATCTGGTGGTTCCCCATCCGTCTGCACCAAATAAGAATATCATAGAAGGTGTATCGTTTGAGGTGAAGAAAGGGGAAATTCTGGGTCTGGCCGGGCTGGTGGGCTCCGGGAGAAGCGAGCTGCTGCGGGCCGTATACGGGGCCTTGCCCAGAAGTTCCGGAGAAATCTATATGGAAGGGAGAATATGTGCCAACAAAGACCCCAGGGAGGCCATCCAAAACGGGTTTTTTATGGTCAGCGAGGATAGAAAGCAGGACGGCTATGTGGGCACCATGACAATCAGGGAAAACATGACCCTGTCCATTATGGATAAAATCTCCAGACACTGGTTTATCCAGAGAAAAGAGGAGATGAAAGTGGTTGACAGATTTTTCAAATATCTGAAAATCAAAGCTCCGGGGCCAGAAACGGCCATCACCACATTATCCGGCGGTAATCAGCAGAAAGTAATTATTTCCAGGGCCCTGGCTGCAAATATGAAAGTCCTGTTTCTGGATGAACCCACCAGGGGCATTGATGTGGGGGCAAAAGCCGAGATCTATAAAATCATACAGGAACTTGCAAAAAACGATTTGAGTATTGTGGTAATTTCGTCGGAAATGCCGGAATTAATCGCTCTGTGCCACCGGTTCGTTGTCTTGCGGGACGGTGTGAAGGCAGGAGAATTCCAGAAGGATGAAATCAATGAACAGACATTGATGGAAGCAGCAGCTTTAGAACATGTATCAAGTAAAGGAGAAAGTCTATGAAAAAAAGAGTATGGGGAATGTTGTTGATTCTGGTGCTGGCGGTATCAGCTTTGGGAGGATGTAAATCTATGGATGAATCGGCAGGCAGTTCATCGTCATCAGAAAGCGGTTCCGATAAGGCGGAACAAAAGGAGAAGAAAAATGCCGAAGACCTGCATATTGTCTATGTAACGCCGCTTCTGGCCAGCGATGTATGGCTGGTTTCCAAAGAGGGATTTGACGCGGCGGCCAAGGACATGGGATTTGCCGGAGACTGGGTGGGACCTGCAAACATTGATGTGGATTCCATGATCAAGCAGATTGAGATCGCCATTGCAGAAGGCGCAGACGGAATTATCACCTGCGGGCTGAATCCGGAAGCCATGGTTAATGTGATGAAGCAGGCAGATGAAGCGGGGATACCTGTGGTGCTGGTCAATGCGGGAAGCGATATGGAAGCGCCGTATTTTGCTTACATCGGCACGGATGGAGAGACTCTGGGGGCCATGGCGGCAGAGGAAGTCATGGGGAGACTGGGAGATGAGAAACCGCAGGTGATATATGTGGGCAGCACCATCACCAATTCCTCTGTGATTGACACCACAAACGGCTATAAAAGTGTATTCGAAAGTGTGGATGGTTATCAGGAGCTGACCCTGGAGGAAAATAACGACGATTTACAGACCTCTGTGGACTTATGGCAGAATCTGTACACCACCTATCCGGAGGTGAATGTGTGTGCCAATGTATCCCCGGCAGGCGCAGTGGGGGCCGCCCAGGTGGCCGGTGAAATGGGGATTGCCGATAAACTCACCATTATGTCCATTGACGACACGGCGGAGATTCTGGATCTCATCCGGGAAGGCAAAGTGTATGGAACCATGAGCCAGAATTACTACCGCATGGGATATCAGGCTGCCAAATGGATTGTGGAATACCAGACAGAAGGGAAAGAACCGGAAAATAAGATCAACGATTCCGGAACTGTGTTTGTAAATAAAGACAACGTAGATACATTCGGCGATACGTTAAGAGATATGAGTACCTGGGAATAGGGTTCAGGCAGGAAAGGAGAATAAAATGACAGGCAGAGAGAGTAAAAACATCGTTAAATCATAAAGAACCAGATAAAATGGCGGTAGACTTTGGGGGTACCAACGATTCCACCATGCATGTGAGCTGCATTGCCCAGCTGCGGGATTATTATGGCCTTAAAAAGCGCCCGGTGGAGGTGGTGGATGTGTACACCATGGCCGGCATCATCGAGGAAGACCTGGCAGACGCCATGGGAGTGGACTGTGCGGCGGCATACCCCAATGGGTCTATGTTTGGATTCCCCAGAGATAAGGTCAAAGAGTGGGTGAATCCGGACGGACAGACCATTCTGGTGCCGGAAGGGTTCAATCCCCAGCCGGACGGCAAAGGGGGCTATTATGTGCATCCCCAGGGGGATTTAACCGCCCCTGCGTCCGGCCATATGCCTGCCCAGTCGGTGTACTTTGACGCGATTATCCGGCAGGAGCCGTTTGAGGAAGAAGACCTGCGGGTGGAGGACCAGATCGAGGAGTGGAAAGTCCTGGACGACGACAACCTCCAGTACATCAAAGCCCAGGCAGAAGAAGGCTGCCGCCAGGGGCGGGCCGTGGTGCTGGCGGCGCCGGGAATGGGACTGGGAGATGCGGCTGATATACCTGGAGTGGGAATGAAACATCCCAAAGGAATCCGCGACTATACAGAGTGGTATATGTCTCCCCTTCTCAGAGAAGACTTTGTAAAAGAAGTTTTTGACCGGCAGACAGATATTGCCATTGAGAATCTGCGAAGGATCAATGAAGTGTGCGGGGACATGATCGAAGTGGCGTTCACCTGTGCCACGGACCTGTCCCACCAGCACAGCCTGTTTGTATCGCCGGAAGTATTCCGGGAAGTTTATATGCCCTATTATAAAAGGGCTAATGACTGGATTCACAAAAACACCAGCTGGAAAATATTAAAGCATTGCTGCGGAGCGGTGCGCCCCCTGATTCCCCTGCTCATTGAATCCGGATTTGACGCATTAAACCCGGTACAGACTTCCGCGGACAATATGGACCCCCAGGAGCTGAAACAGGAGTTTGGAAAGGATATCTCTTTCTGGGGCGGCGGGGTGGACACCCAGAAAGAACTGCCCTTTGGCACGCCCCAGCAGGTCCGGGATCAGGTGCTGAGAAGATGTGAAATTTTCGCGAAAGGAGGCGGGTTTATTTACAACGCAGTACATATTATCCAGGCGAAGACACCTGTGGAGAATATTGCGGCTATGATCGATGCGGTGAAGGAATTTAATGGGGAGTGAGACTGTAGTGGCAAGGGCGGCGGGGCTTAAAGTCATTGGGCTGACGGGAGCCGACGGCGGTGGGCTGGCCCTAGTTTCCGATGTGGCGGTGAAGGTTCCTGAAGTGGAGACTTATATGGTACAGGAACTCCACCTGCCCATTTACCACTGCTGGTGTCTGATGCTGGAAGATCAATTTTTTGGAGCATAGAAAATATATGAAGACAATTATTATGGCAGGCGGACGCGGCACACGGATTCGTCCGGTGGCCGGCCACATTCCAAAGCCTATGATAGAAATAGGGGGAAAGCCGGTGCTGGAGCATGAGATTGAATGTCTGCGGGAACAGGGATTCCGGGATATCCTTCTTACGGTTTCCCATTTAAGTTCCGTGATTATGGATTATTTTGGTGACGGAAGTAAGATTTCCCCCGCTACAGGCAGGCCCTTTGGCGTGGAGATAGAATATTATATAGAAGAAACTCCTCTGGGCAATGCAGGGGCTCTTTTTAAATTGTGGAAAAGCGGCAAACTTGGCGGTTTAGAGGAGAATGGCAGTGATTTTCTCCTACTGAATGGGGATGCGGTGTTCCACATAGATTTTAATCGTTTTGTGGCATTTCATCAATCCCATGGGGGACTGGCCACACTGTTTACCCATCCCAACAGCCATCCTTACGACAGCGGGCTGATTATTTCCGACAGCGGGGGCAGAGTGGTCCGCTGGCTGACGAAAGAAGATGCCAGACCACTGTATTATAAAAACCGTGTCAATGCAGGACTGCATGTGATGAACACTAGAATCTTTGATATAGCCGGTATCAATGCAGATGCAAGTTGGCAGGAAAGGACCGGATGGGAAATTAATCAAAGTGGATCTGGATCGGCAGCTGTTGAAGCCGCTGGCAGGCAGGAATCTTATATTTGTCTATGATTCCCCTGAATATGTGAAAGATATGGGGACGCCAAGGCCGGAAAGGCGGCTGGGTGCAGAACTGTGCTGGTGGGCAGAAAGAAGGGGGAAAGTGACGGCGGCGGGGACGATTATGGACAGGATGCTAAAGCCGGTAATCTGCTGGATGCAGTGGAGTTTATTTCTGGGCAGTGCATTAGGAACTGTAGAAAATAACCTAAACAGATTGCGCAAAATGTTTCAGGTTATTTCCCTACAATTCCTTATATCATCCAAATGGGGATAATATAGTTGTCGCTATTTACAGCTGATAGTGTGGAGCGCATACAGAGAAGGGCGCCCTTTCCTTTGGGGACGCTGCCTCTATTTAAAATATCGAATGCCCCGATCAGTCCGTTACCTGGATTCACGGAGCGCTTGACCTTCAGAGGGTGCAGCATACCATCACTTTCAATCAGCATATTGATCTCATGCATCTCTTTATCGCGATAGTACCACAATAGACATTCCTTCGCATTGTTTTGGTAGGTTTTCAAAAACTCAGACACTGCATAGTTTTCAAGGATTGCACCGTTTAAGGCCCCATTTGCCAAAATGTCAGGCGAACTGTATTTTGTAAGATAGGCAACAAGCCCTGTGTCAAAAAAATACAGCTTAGGAGTTTTTACAGTGCGTTTCAGAAGATTGTTGGAGTAGGGACGAAGATAAAAAATAATATCCGATTTTTCTAAAACCTGCAGCCAACGCTTTGCGGTATCGTCAGATACCCCCACATCCTGAGCAATATCGTGAATGTTTAGTAATTGTCCAATACGGCAAGCTGCCGCACGAATAAAATCACGAAATATCAGCTTGTCGGTTAAATGGATAAGCTCACTGACGTCTCTGTCAATATAGGTTTGAAGGTAACTGCTGTAGAAAACATCCCGGTCGGAAAAACGACCACTGATGAATCCTGGCATGGAGCCCTTCCAGATACGCTGATAGATTTCCTGTATGTCTGCAGGTGCGTGTGTTTTCTCTCTTTCCTTTAGCGCATTCAGATCAATTGAAAAAGGTGAAGTATCCCCGCTGCCATAAATTTCATGTTGCGACAAGGATGGCATGTGAAGGAGAGCTGCCCTTCCTGCCAGTGATTCCTGTGCCAGTTCCATCATATGGAATGCCTGGGAACCTGTAAGCCAGAAACTTCCGGGTTCAGCGCCATTGTCAATTTCAATTTTAATGTATGAAAAAAGCTGTGGAGCATACTGAACTTCATCGATAAGAACCGGACGGCTGTGCAGTTGGAGGAAAAGCGCAGGATCATTTTGAGCCATGGATCGGTCTTCAAGATCGTCCAGCGTGACATAAGTTCTGTTTTTATGCATCAATTGGCGCAAAACAGTAGTTTTTCCCACCTGTCTTGGGCCAGTGATCAGAATGGCTGAATATTCCCTGGACAACGATAAAATTTTTGGTTCCAAATCCCTTTTAATATATGCCATATCCAAACCTCCTGGCTAAAACACGATTTAATCTTATTGTAGCCAGAATCGGAGAAAAGTCAAGACTAAAATGCAATTTGAGCGCATTTTAGGCACTGTAATTTAATTAATAAATTACAGTGCCTTAGCCGGAAAAAGCCGGATCATGCGGGAGCAGGCAGTCTTTTTACCTTGGCCTGCTTCTGAAAAAAAGAAATCCCGTAACAGAAAATCTGTGTATATCCATAAAGCCCTTCTGCATATTTCCGCGTAATAATCTGGTGGACCGCCTCATCACAATCCTTATCCATATCAGATTCCTTTTTTGACTTCTTTGCTTCTATAATAATTGCCCGGCGCTTCCTTTTATCCTTGAGCAATATATCTGGTCTGCCTAACCCCTTCTCTTTATTTGACTCCACATGGTATCCCCGCCCCACGAAGATTCCCGCAAGGAAAGCGTGATAATAGTCCTCATGATAATCATTGTAACTGATCGTGTACCATAAAAGGTCTGACAGCACCCTGGAGGCTTCTGCCTCATCACTATCCCACAATGCGTTGATAAGGTGGTTGAGGGTTGATGTGTCTGCTGTATTTTTAAAATACGCAGCTACTGTGTCCTCAAATATAGACCCAATCTCCTTGTTGGGGATTTTCAGTGAAACTGTCTCTCCCTCTTCACCGGGATCTGCCTTTGTAATATATCCGGTCATAAGGAGCACACTCCACAGGTTATCCTCTGACGCGTAGAGAGTATCATAAGTAAGTTCATCAGTAATGAACTGAGTCACTGTCCCGCCATTTAGGAGAGTCTCAAATTTCGCTGTTACATCAAAGTCTGTCCGCTGTACAAAGGTAAGAAGGATTTTGTTATGGCTTGTGAACTTCCAGTAATTCTTCGGTTTCGCGTTTTTTCTTTTCTTCAGTGCTGACATATAGTTCATCACATCCCAGGGGCAGTATACACAGCTGTTGCCAAACGCATAGCCGTCGTACCATTCTTTTATGACATCTGCTTTATCCTTACAGTCAGCAGCGTTCAAAATCTCATCTACTTCATCCGCCGAAAATCCAAAGTATCCAGAGAAATCTTCGTCCAATACAGAATACGAAGCGAAGTTATTCGTACCGGTAAAAAGGCTCTCCTTCGCAATACGAAGACATCCGGTGATTACAGCGAATTCCAGAAATTCATTATCTTTAAGGGAGGCGCTCATGATACCTTTGACCACATCAAGCATAGAAGTATAATACAGATTCGTCTTTGTGCCATTCTCACTGGCCTTTGCCAGAGGAACATCATATTCATCAATCAAGAGAATCACTTTTTTACCATAAATCCCGTACATCATCCTCATGATTGTTTTGAGAGCTCCCTGTACTTCAGCATGGGAAGCCTGATTGAACATCAATCTCCTGAAAATTTCCGCATCAGCCGGATTAACGGCAGGCGATACCCCTAAGTCAGGCATTCCTTTGCAGATGTCCGCAATACTATTTTTCAATTTGTCATACGCAACGCCAAACTCCTCTGATTCAGCATCCTTAAAAGAGATAAAAAGCACAGGATACTGATTCATCCAGTTCCTGCAGAATTCTTGATGCGCTGTAATCTTAAGGCCTTCAAATATACTTTTGCTTTCTTTTCTTATGCTGAAAAAATTTGACAACATGCTCAACATCAAAGTCTTTCCAAATCTTCGCGGTCTGGTAAACAGCGTGACCTGATTGTCTGTTTCTTCTGCCAGCTCATACATGATATCTGTTTTATCAACATAATAATTATTAGATTTGCGCAGTGCTTCAAAATCTGATTTGCCAACGCCCACCTTAAATGTCATGCAGATTCCCCTTTCCGTCAACAGATTTTTTAAAACTGATAGATTATTTATCCCATTTCTATACACTTTACCATAGAACTCTTAACATATCAATTAAAAGTACAGCTAAAATCAGCCGCACTTCTTGAAAATCCTATGTCTTGGTGGTATGCTTGAATAAACTGCGCGAAGTACAGCCGCCTGGCATAAAGACTTTTGAAAGGAAACGGACCTTGACAGGGACTGTGCTGAGGCTGTGGCGCAGATTGAAAAAAATGGGTACGGAAAAGTCATGCCGGAAGGGTATGAACAGCAGATTATCTACGGAATCGCGTTTTTGGTAAAAAGGCGAAAGTAAAAATGTGAGATTATAAAATAATTCCGGAAATCGAGGAGGAATGAAAAATGAGGAACTTTGAGAAATCTTCTAAACTGGATCACGTATTGTATGACGTGAGGGGGCCGGTGGTGGACGAGGCTGCCCGGATGGAAGAAAACGGCATGGAGATTATGAAGCTGAATATCGGAAATCCTGCGCCGTTTGGTTTTTCAGCGCCGGAGGAAGTGATTCTGGATATGATCAGCTCTGTCCGCTCCAGCCAGGGATATTCGGATTCCAGGGGGATTTTTTCCGCCAGGAAAGCAATTATGCAGTACTGTCAGTCCAAGAATATACCGGGCGTGACCATGAATGACATTTACACAGGCAACGGGGTCAGCGAGCTGATCAATCTGTGTATGCAGGCCCTGTTAAATGACGGAGACGAGATTTTAATCCCCACGCCAGACTACCCTTTATGGACAGGGACAGCCAATCTGGCAGGGGGAAAAGCGGTGCATTACATCTGTGACGAACAGTCCGGCTGGTATCCGGACCTGGAAGATATGAGGAAGAAAATCACCGGGCGCACAAAGGCCGTTGTCATTATCAACCCCAATAACCCCACAGGAGCGTTGTATCCCAGGGAGATTCTGGAGCAGATTGTGGAACTGGCCAGGGAGCATGACTTGATAATTTTTGCCGATGAGATCTATGACCGTCTGGTGTTCGACGGCCAGGAACACATATCCATTGCCTCTCTGGCGCCGGACCGGTTCTGTATCACATTCAACGGGCTGTCCAAATCCCATATGGTGGCAGGCTTCCGCGCCGGGTGGATGGTGTTAAGCGGCCCTAAGGAACATGCCAAGGGGTATATTGAGGGAATCCGCATGCTTTCCAATATGCGTCTCTGCTCCAATGTGCCGGCACAGTCCATTATTCAGACCTGTCTGGGCGGTTATCAGAGTGTGAAGGAATATATCAGGCCAGGGGGGAGAATCTATGAACAGAGGGAACTGGTTTACCGGGCGCTGACAGACATACCGGGAATTACGGCAGTGAAACCCCAGGCAGCTTTTTACATTTTCCCAAAGATAGACGTGGAGAAGTTCCATATCACCAATGATGAACAGTTCGCACTAGATTTTCTGAAAGAAAAGAGGGTGTTGCTGGTGCCTGGAAGCGGCTTTAACTGGAAAGAGCCGGATCATTTCCGCATTGTATACCTGCCCTGTCTGGAAAAGCTGGGAAAAGCTGTGGGGAAATTAAAAGATTTCCTCAGTACCTATCAGCAGAAATGAGAAAAATAAAAGAGATTGGAGCACGGATTCTAAAGGATGTGAGAAGTTACGGCTTGGGACTTTTCATGGCTGCAGTCTATGTGCTGGCGGGATATCTGCTGGGCATCTCCCTTTGTCCCATGGTGAGGCTCACCGGTCTGCCCTGTCCCGGCTGCGGCATGACCCGGGCTGCTGTGCTGTTTTTCCAGGGACACTGGAAAAGGGCCTGGCAGATGCATCCGTTTGTTTACGCGCTGCCAGTGCTGGCTGTCTGGGCGTTTGCCAGCAGGTATGCGTCTGGCAGGGACAGCAGGCTGCTGAAATGGACGGTAGCTGCCCTATTGGTGCTGTCTGTGGCCTTTTATGGTTACCGCATGATTACGGTCTTTCCCCACAGAGCCCCTATGATTTATGAGCAGCAGAACTGCTTGGGTATAATGTGGAACGTCTGCCGCAGACACTTTTATGGTAGTTGCATAATTTTCTTGAATATGGTAAACTGATACAGATGTTGACTGCCTTTTTATTTTTTGAAGTGATTTTGAGGAGGGAAAAATGAGCGAGTATAATGAAAACATGCAGAATGTGTCTCAGTATGATGCTGAGATGGAGCCAGTTATGGGTATCGGACAATGGATGATTATTACATTGGTGATGAGTATTCCGTGTGTGAATATTATCATGCTTTTTGTATGGGGATTCAGCAGTGAAAACCGCACAAGGGCTAACTATTGTAAGGCTGCATTGATCTGGTGGATTATCAGTATCGCTATTGGAGTAATTTTGTCCGTTGTATTTGGAAGTGCTTTTGCGGCGCTGAGTGCAGGTGCTATATCCTCATAGAGAGTGGACATACGGAAAGGAGTGTTTGAATGTCAGGATTTAAAATGAAAGTAACACCGGAGCTCACACGACTGACGGATATCTGCTATGAGAACAGCCAGATTCCTGTAGAGCTGTATGGAAAATATGATGTAAAGCGCGGACTGAGGGATTTGAACGGCCAGGGGGTTCTGGCCGGGCTTACCAAGATCTCCAACGTGGAAGCTTACCGTATGGAAAACGGGAAGAAGATTCCCTGTGAGGGCCGTCTGTTTTACCGGGGAATTAATGTGAAAGATCTGACTCAGGGTTTTCTGAAAGACGGCCGTCTGGGCTTCGAGGAAGTCACATATCTGCTTGTCTTCGGCTGTCTGCCGGATGAAAAGGAACTGGATGACTTTAAGCAGTTATTATCTGCCCAGCGTTCCCTGCCCCGTAACTTTGTGCGTGATGTCATCATGAAGGCACCCAGCAGAGATATGATGAACACCTTGTCCCGGAGCGTTCTTACATTATATTCTTATGATAACAATCCGGAAGATATTTCTTTGCCAAATGTACTGCGCCAGTGCCTGAATCTGATTGCTGTTTTCCCCATGCTGTCTGTCTATGGATATCAGGCATATAACCATTATATAATGGGCAAGAGTCTTTACATTCACCAACCTTCCCGGGAATTGTCCACAGCGGAAAATATTCTGCGCCTGTTAAGGCCGGATAAAAAATATACAAAGCTGGAAGCAATGATTCTGGATCTGGCTTTGATTCTTCATATGGAGCATGGCGGTGGTAATAACTCTACTTTTACCACGCACGTGGTATCTTCATCTGGCACAGATACTTATTCCGCCATAGCGGCAGCGCTGGGTTCCTTAAAGGGGCCGAAACACGGCGGTGCCAATATCAAAGTTGTGAAGATGTTCCAGGATCTGCAGGAACATGTGACAGATTATGCAGACGAGGAGATGGTGACAGATTATCTGAAAAAACTGCTGCATAAAGAGGCGTTTGATAAGCGCGGCCTGATCTATGGTATTGGACATGCTATCTATTCCATATCTGACCCCCGTGCCCAGATATTTAAGGGATTTGTGGAAAAGCTGGCAAAGGAGAAGGGAAGATATGAGGAATATGCCCTCTATTCTATGGTGGAGCGTCTGGCTCCCAAGGTAATCGGTGAAGAAAGGCATATTTATAAAGGAGTCAGTGCCAATGTGGACTTCTACAGCGGGTTCGTATACAGTATGCTGGATCTGCCTATTGAGCTGTATACGCCTATGTTTGCCATAGCGCGTATTGTGGGATGGAGCGCCCACCGTCTGGAAGAGCTGATTAATACCGATAAGATTATCCGTCCCGCTTATATGAATGTGCAGGATGCAGTAGAGTACCATGATTTGTCCCAGCGTTGATTGAATCAATTGTTTCTTGTTTGGAAAGGAAGTGTGGAACGCGATGGAAATACACGGTGCCGGCCTGGTATTGGAAGGAGGAGCGGCCAGAGGTGTGTTTACCTCCGGCGTGCTGGATTATCTGATGGAGCAGGAATTGTACCTGCCCTACGTTGTAGGGGCGTCTGCGGGGGCCTGTAATGCGGTAGACTATGTGTCCCGTCAGATTGGACGTACCAGAGACTGTATGATACACAAAGATAAAAAGTACCGGTACATCAGTTTGAGGCATACGTTGAAGACCAGGCATTTGTTTGATATGGATATGGTGTTTGACAAATACCCTAATGAGATATTTCCCTTTGATTATGAGACATATTTTCACTCTCCTCTGCGGTGTGAGATTGTGGTGACCAATTGTCTGACAGGCAGGGCAGAATATCTGGATGAGCGGTCAGACTGCAAGCGGCTGATGGATATCTGCCGGGCTTCCTGCAGTGTTCCCGCGGCCAGCTCCATGGTTCAGGTAGATGGAAAACCATACCTGGACGGGGGGATTGCGGATTCCATTCCCATTATCCGTTCTCTGAAGCTGGGAAATAAGAAAAATGTGATCGTTCTAACAAGGAAAGCCGGATACCGGAAGCAGCCTTTGAAAAAGAGCAGGCCGCTCTATATTGCCATGTATAAAAAATATCCTAATTTTGTCAAGGCATTGTTCCACAGGGCGTATATGTACAATAAAACCATATCGTATATTGAAAAATGGGAAGCTCAGGGCAGGGTGTTTGTCATCCGGCCGGGACAGAAAACTGTGTCCAGAACAGAACACAATAACCAGGCTCTGATGAAATTCTATCAGCATGGTTACGACTTGATGGAAGAAAACTACGAAAGATTATTGGAATATTTGGAGAGATGAGAGAAGATAAAGTAAAAGTACTGGCAGGGGCAGGGCTTCTGAGTGCGGCGGCTATCTGGGGATTTGCCTTTGTGGTAGTTAAAAATTCTCTGGATGTGATTCCACCCGGATATATGCTGGCCATCCGTTTTACCATTGCTGCTGTTATGCTGGCGGCACTGTGCTGGAAACGGCTGAGAAATTTGAAGCGGGGTACAGTGTGGTCCGGGGCAGTTCTGGGTTTTTGGCTGTTTGCCAGTTATCTGCTGCAGACAATCGGCTGTCAGTATACCACAGCGGGAAAAAATGCTTTCTTGACTTCTGCGTATGTGATCATTGTTCCGTTTTTGTACTGGGTTCTGGCCGGACGAAGGCCGGACGCCTACTGTATCACTGCCGCAGTATTGGCAGTGACTGGCATTGGCCTTTTATCATTGCAGGGGGATTTGTCCATGAATGTGGGCGATATGCTGACGCTGGTCTGCGCCATGGGATTTGCTCTCCATATGGTGTACATTGATAAATATACCCAGAGCTGGGACCCGGTGGTGCTGACTGCGCTTCAGCTGGCATTTGCGGCACTTTTTTCCTGGATAGTGTCACCGGTTCTGGATGGAGGGTTTCCGTCAGGGGCATTTGGCAGAGATATGATTATCTCCATGTTGTATTTGGGAATTTTCAGTACCATGATCGGCTTCCTTCTGCAGAATGTATGCCAGAAATACACGTCGCCGGATATGGCTTCTCTGCTTCTTTCCACGGAAGCTGTGTTCGGAGCTGTGTTTTCCATTCTTCTTCTGGGAGAGCGGATGAACAGCCGGATGCTGGCAGGCTGTGTGCTTTTGTTTGCGGCTGTAATTTTGGCGGAGACGAAGCTGTCCTTTCTTTCGAAAGGTGCTGAGGCTTTTTTTCCCGATGATTATATGGATTCCGCCTATGAGATTGATTTTGAAAAGCTTTACCGGGAAGGGTACAGAGGGCTTTTGTTTGACATTGACAATACACTGGTGCCCCATGGAAAACCGGCGGATTCCCGGGCAGTCAGATTGTTTGAACAGCTGAGGGAAATCGGCTTTAAGAGCTGTTTCCTTTCCAATAATCAAAAGGAACGGGTGGAATCCTTCAACGATTCCATTGGAGAATCTTTCATCGAAGATGCCCATAAGCCTTCCGCTGTCAATTACAACAGGGCAATGGAATATCTGGGGACGGACACAAGCAATACATTATTTATCGGTGACCAGATTTTTACGGATATTTACGGAGCAAAACGGGCCGGTATCCGGAACATTCTGGTGAAACCAATACATCCTAAAGAGGAGATACAAATTGTTTTAAAAAGACACCTGGAGAAAATCGTTTTGCATTTTTATGAGAAGCGTAGGGGGGATAACATAAGATGAGGCACATTGTGTTGATTGGCTTTATGGGGTCTGGAAAAACGGAAACTGGAAAACGGCTGGCTCAGGAAATGAGAATCCCGTTTTTGGATGTGGATAAGAAGATAACCAGTGAGATGAGAATGAGCGTGGCAGATATTTTCAGCCGGTTCGGTGAAGTATTTTTCCGGGCACTGGAGACCAAAGCAATCAAAGAGCTGGGACAGGAAAAGCAGAGGATGGTGATCTCTGTGGGCGGCGGACTGCCCATGCAGCAGCAGAACCATAAATATCTAAAAGAAATCGGTATCGTTGTATATTTAAAGGGTTCTGTTGATACTCTGAAAAAGCGTCTGCAGGGCGACCGTACCCGTCCTCTTTTGCAGGGGGCGGACCTGGAAGGCAAGATTCGCAAAATGCTGGCAGCCAGGGAGCCTGTCTATGAAAAACTTGCGGATATTACCGTGGTCACTGCTGACCAGCCTTTCGGGGAACTGATTGGACAGATACGAAAACAGGTGGAAGAATACGAAAAGAGTAAAATGATAGATAATTGAGAAACTGTTTTGAAGAGTCACGAGTTTGAGCAAAATAGACAAAACGGAGCTCAAAACCGTTTTGAATTCGCTTCTTATTTGTCTATTTTGCCCAAATTCTGGCTGTGAAATGACTGTTTCGCAGTTATCTAATATATTTAAATATAGGAGGAAGAATCAATGATTTCAGCAGGAGATTTTAGGAATGGCGTGACATTGGAGATTGACGGCAATGTGGTGCAGATTATCGAGTTTCAGCATGTGAAACCGGGAAAGGGAGCGGCCTTTGTGAGAACAAAATATAAAAATATCATCACAGGCGCTGTTTTGGAAAAGTCATTCCGTCCCACGGAGAAATTCCCGGCAGCCAGGATTGAACGGGTGGATATGCAGTATCTGTACAATGATGGGGAACTTTTCTACTTTATGGACAACACATCATACGAGCAGATCGGTCTGAACCAGGATGCTATCGGGGATGCTTTGAAGTTTGTAAAAGAAAATGAGATGGTGAAAGTCTGCTCTCACAATGGGAATGTATTCGCCATTGAGCCGCCTCTGTTTGTAGAACTGGAAATCACAGAGACGGAGCCCGGATTTAAAGGAGACACTGCACAGGGAGCCACCAAACCGGCCACAGTGGAGACTGGGGCTGTGGTGAATGTGCCTTTGTTTGTGGACCAGGGTGATAAGATTAAGATTGATACGAGAACTGGGGAATATCTGTCCAGGGTATAAAGGTATATAGGCGTAAGTGCACTGGTTCATAAATAGCCGATGCTATGACTTTTTAAAAGTGCGGTTTTTTGACGTGACAGATATTACCTGATGATCCTTTGTATTAACTCTGTTGCCACTGATATTGTTAGTTTGGGAGGGAGTTTTTATTAGAGCGTGTCTTAAAAATATTTTATGTCAACTATGAGTGAATTGATCATTATCACATTACTGGCAGGCGGTATGCTCGAAACAATCCGTT
>CAJURF010000079.1 GCA_910588825.1 uncultured Lachnospiraceae bacterium | reverse complement strand
TAAAGGACAACTGCATTTCGAGTGCAGCTCGTTATGACCACTTCGATAACTCTCCCTGCCACATAAGTCAGTTTACAGCAAACCCCTGATAAAATCAAGTCTTTTCTCACCATAATATTGCTATTTTTTCTACAGCTCCTTAAAAATCGTCTCAAAAAATGCTTGCATCTCCTGGATAGATATGTTATAGTAAATACATCATAAATCTTTTTTGTTTTGTTATAAAATTGCTCCTTTCTTTTGAAACAGCACCCATTGTATGATGGATGCTGTTTCTTGATGTTTAGGCGCTGCAGGTAAATCCGCCTCTCTCTAATACTCCTGCCCATGCTCTTTCAGCCACTTTCTCCGCTCCCTGTAATCAGGAATATACTGTTCTACCAGCTCCCAAAATTCCCGGGAATGGTTCATATGCCGCAGGTGGGCCAATTCATGAACCACTACGTAGTCCATAATCTCCTGGGGCATATAGGCCAGTTTGTAGTTAAAATTCAGATTCTTCCTGCTGCTGCAGCTTCCCCACCGGGTTTTCTGGTTTTTTATAGTAATACGCCTGCTGTACAGCTTCATAAGACTTTCATAATAACGGACTCTTTCCACAAATTTATCCAATATTTTCTGCTTTTCCTCCTCTGTGGGCAGAGGACAGGCAGTGAGACGGCGTTTTTCTGCCGCCTCTTTTTCTGCCTGATAGGTCCTGCAGATCCATTCTTCGTTTTTCTTGATAAATTCTTCCAAACTTTTATCAGCAAGATTCACAGGAATCCTGGCATAGACCTCCAGATTCCGCTTTACCTCCAGCCCCAGGGTCTTCCGATTCGACCGGATTACCTGAACAGCGATCTTCTGCTGCCCATCGGGTACATACAACACCGAAATCATGGCTGCAGCTCCACAATAAACGGATAATCGGATAAACTTTTGCCTGACGGAAAACCGGCATATGGGAAAATACTGGCTCGAAACAACTGCTTTCCTGCTTTCATACCAGCTGTATCAAAAGAAAGCCTCAACTGTGCCTGACGGCCGCTCACCCACAGATTCGTCACTTTTGCAGAGCCCTCCCAATGGGGGTTCAGATAAGTGCTTCCGTCAATATCGTAAGCCCCAATTCCCATCCACGTCAGACGTTCTGCATCCAGATAGCCGCAATATAATACATGCTGGAAAGCATTTGGACGGATAGTTTCTTTTAGATTCAAGGTGATATCCACCACAAGCGGCTCACCGATTCTACAGAAATAGTACTGCTGCCCCGTCTTGACTGATACTTCACCTTCCGGTTGTACGCTGCCGGACGATTTTTTTACCGTTACTTTACAGACAGCTTTCTTTCCATTATAAGTTTTGGCTGTGATCACTGCCGTGCCGGCTTTCTTTCCAGTTACCACACCCTTGCTGTTTACCCCTGCCACGGTGTTATTGCTGCTTTTCCACTTAATCGTCTTTTTGTATGCGGTGCTGGGTGTAAACGACACTTTCAGAGTTGTCTGCTGACCGGTCCCAATGGTGAGTTTCTTCTTACTCAGGGCAATCTTTACCGGAACTGCCAGAGGAGCCAGTCTGGGAATCCCTTTACCATAATATTTATCCCACCCTTTGGAACCTAAGTCTTTTACATTCTTTTTCACCAGTTTTTCAATGGCAGCCGGCTTTTTCTTTGGATACACCAGCTTATACATAGCTGCCACAGCGGATACATGGGGCGCCGCCATTGAAGTTCCGCTTTCTGACTTGTACCCGCCGGGTACTGTGCTTATGATACTCACTCCCGGCGCCACCACATCCAGGGCTTTCCCATAATTGGAAAAATAAGCACGTCTGTTGTACTGATCCACCGCTCCCACTACAATCGCTTTTTTCAGATGGGCCGGGCATGACCGGGCGGTATTGCGGTTTTCATTTCCAGAAGATACAACTACAGTAACTCCCTTTTTTACTGCATGGGAAATACGTTCATCCATATATTTGCTGTGGGATCCGCCCAGACTCAGGTTGATTACTTTTGCCCCGTGTTTCACCGCATATTGAATTCCCAGGCCAATAATAGATGTATAACCGCCGCCCCGGCTGTTCATCACCCTCACGGGCATAATTTTCACTTTCAGCCCCGGCGTGCAGTCTGCGATCGTCCCAGCCACATGGGTTCCATGGCCGATGGGATCGGATACATTGGTGCTCCGGCCGATAAAGTTATACCCTTTCACAAGCCTCTTGGACAGCCTGGAGTGTCTGCTCACCCCTGAGTCCACAACCGCCACTTTGATCTTCCGGGATGTGACCGCAGCTACATACTTCGCATATTTATCCGCGCCCATAGCGCTCACACCCCAGGAAATCGAATCTGCGGCCATTTTTTCATCTATTGCTTCGCACTCCACATATTCATCCAGTTCGGCATATGCTGTACCCGCCTGTTTCCTGATTCGTGCCAGCGCCTTCTCTGCTTCCCCAGCATTGTCATACTGGATTAAATATGTATGGTCCGGACTTTTCACCACCTCCGCAGCGCCATAGGCATCCGGCTGAAAGTTCCCGTCTGCCTTCACAATCAGCCGCCCGGTGGAAAAAGAGCCCTGGCTGTCCCGGCTCTTTATCCCCATGGTTTCATAGCTGGCTGTCAGTCTGGACGCTGCATCTGAAAATTCCTCAAAGCTCCTGGTTTCCTTCACCTTTGGATTTGGGCGGTCTGCTGCTTTCACTGTCTGCACTCCTGCCAAAAACCACATGATAAGCAAAATCCACAGCAGCAATCTCCTATTCATTTTCAAAACTCCTTTCAAAACAATGGCAGTTCCTGCTGCTGGGCCACCTGCACCCGGGATACGATCATAGTTTCCGGCTCAGCTCCCTGGAGATGTTCCGCTTTCAGATACTGCATTCCTGTACGCAGGCTGGCCGCCAGCAGATTCAGCACATAGATATTGTCAAATCGGTGGTAAATGGATTCTCCTCCCAGCCCGGTGAGACAAATCAGCTGGGTATTGGCTTTCTTTGCCACATCCATCAGGGGTTTCAGAAGATGAGCCGCATTGGTCTGGGCAAATGGATTGTCCATCAGCAGAACTTTTCCTTCATTTTTATCCGCTAAAATATCCGAGTCATCTTTGCGCATATAGTGAAGAAGGCTGGATAAGATCACAAACGCGGAGAGAAATCCTTCCCCGCCGGAATTGCGGGCCACTTCTGTCCAGGTGATAGCGTACTCCCTCTGCGCCTCAATTTTGTAAAGACGGATCTGCACATTTCCTATCCCCACTACCGCATCATAGAGATTTCTTGTGGTAATCTGCGTTCCAAAGTATTCCTGGGCATTTTCATTCTTCTCAAATAATCCCAGACCTTTTTTTGTGATTTCATCAATGAAATCATTGAGATGCAGCAGATACATTTTTTCATTTTCTTCCCAATCCGGCAGCTGGATTTTCAGCATTTTCACCGGCCTTTCCCGGATGGTGATGGTGGAATTGCGGTCAATCTTTCCCAGATTCTGATGAACCTCCCAGACATATTCCTGGAGAAGCTCTACAATCCGCTCCTTTTCTTTTTCCACCAGGGAAATATCTACCCCCAGCTTTTCCATCAGATTGTCATAGGATAAAAGTGTGACAGACAGCTGCTGCAGTACCTGATCCGGATGGGCGCTCAGCTCAATCATAGACTCCAGCGGCTTCCTGTAGGAGTCCTCCTGGAAATCCTCCAGACGCGCTGTCTGATTCAGCACATGGACCAGCGTGTCCCTGGCCTCCTGGCGCTCTTTTGATCTCTGGTTATAGTCTCTCAGCAGGATGCCTTTAAAAGTCCTGAGTTCTTCCCCGCTCATCCCTTTGAAATCCTGCTCCCAGGACACTTTCTCTTTTTCCTCCATGACTGTATATTCCGCCAGAGCTGTCAGATTTTCATCATAGCTGATGATTTTGGCCTGAAGGATATCTGCGGTTTTCTGTGCTTCCTTCTCCTGAAAATACAGCTGGTTTTTCACGGCATCATAATCCTGTGCCTGAATTTCTTCCCGGGCCAGAGGCTCCTCTTTTCGGCATTCTTCCTGTATCTTCTTTCTGCAGGACTGCATGTTCCCCTCCAGCACCGCGATAGCTGTTTTCTCATCATTCCACAGCTGGTTTTTCTTCCGGATCTTCTCTTTTTTGTCCTCGCAGATAATCTCCAGATGAGCTTCCTCTTTGCCGCTGTATAAAATGCCGTCCCATTCGCCGTCCTCCAAACTGTATTTTTTCTGAAGTGACTGTAATTCTTCCCGGGCATTCTCATATCTCCTGGAGGCATTTTGCTGCTGTCTCTCCAGCTCTTTTATCTCCAGTGTCATTCCTGAGGTAATGGCCTGGTATCTGGCCTCCAGCTGGTGAATATCACCGCTTTTTAATTCTCCTTCTTCGTAGGCTTGGTACTGGCGCAGGCTGTGCCCCAGCTCCTGTCTCTCCATCCGCAGGCTTTCCCGGTCCGCATCCAGGGTCCGCTGTCGCTGGGTAAGCTCCTCAAGAATATTCTCTGAAATCTGCAGACGGTTCTCAAGCCGCTCCTTTTGTCTCTCACACTGCTCCAGCTGCCGCCTGCACTCCTGGTATTTTTGGTATGCCTGGCACAGGCTGCGGTAATCCTCCAGACGGATGTTCTGTCTGTCTATCTCCCGCTCCAGCTGTTTCACTGACTGTTCCAGTTTCTCCTGTTCTTCCTTTCCCTGGGAAATCTTCTGGGCCGTGTTTCTTTGCTGTCCGTCCAGTTTTAGAATCTGCGCCTCCAGGTCTTGCAGCATTTTCTGGGTTTTGTCGTACTCTTTTTTATCTACAGCCTGATTTTTTACTTTCTCCTGTCTGGCAAAGTATTCCCGGTATTCATCCTCCCGGATTTTAATGGATTCCTGTACCTTCTCAATCTGCCTCTCTTTCTCCTGCACAAGCTGCTGCAGCTTTGTCTCATTGAGCAGGTTCTGATTAAACAGCATGTAAAAGCTCACCTGGGGCAGACAGACCACCGGCGGGGAAGGGGCTTCTTCCCTTTCACTGAGCTGTTCCCTCAGCAGAATGGGCACGGGAAAGGAGGTGTAGACTTCCCCAGCATGGCGGGACAATTTTTCCAAATCCTGCCTGGATAACAGCAGGGCATAGGGAAGAAACGGATGGCTGTCCACCAGTTTTTTGTTTTCTTCTTCCGGGTAACCGTTCTTCTTCAGCCATTCCATCCCATAAGCAATGGGAATTCCCAGCTCCTGCAGCATAGAGGCAAATTCTTCGGGCAATTCCAGAACTTTCCCCTGGGTGAGACGAATGTACTCTTTTTGGAGAGCATTCTCTTCCTTCTCCAGATTCCGCCGGATATTAGATATCTCCGCAAGTTTCCGGCCAGATACATCTACAATCTTTTCCAGGTCAAATAATGCATCTTCTTCCAAATCCAGATACTGGAGAATCGTCCGGCGTTCCTTCAGCTCCTGGTCAAACAGCTCCAACCTGGCTTCCTGCTGCTCTTTGTTATTTCGCGCGCACAGCAGTTCTTCCCTGGAATTTTCCAGTTCCCGTTCCAGTCTATGCTGTTCTTTCCCCAGATTTTCCAGGTTCTTTCTCCTGTCTGACTTTTTCCGGATGTCTTCCTCCAGTTCCTTTTCATAGGCACACATCCGGTTTTCCAGAGAGCCCGGTTCATATTCCCCCAGGATGTTGCGCGTCAGCTGCTCCTGATAGCGGTTATTATAACCTTCCTCCTGCTGATCATATGCGTCCGCCTGGGAGCTTAAGCGCCCCTGTCTGGCCACCGCCTCCAGCATCTCCTGGCGCAGTGCCTCTGATTTTTCTTTTTCCTGGCGCATTTCCTGGAAAATCCGGCTGTTCTCCCGCTGATTTTCTTCTTCCTTTGCCCGGTTATCCTCCAGCCGCTGCTGATAATAACATTTTAATGTATATCCCAGGCCTTTTTGCTCCGGCTCCAGATCCTGCGCCTTTTTCCTGTGCAGGGAAAGTTTTTCCCTGGCCACATCCCATTCTCTTTTTTCTTCATCCACAGAAGCCTGCCATTTTGCGCAGACTAACAGATGGATTTTCTTTTCTGTTTCCCTTACCTCTTTTTCCAGAGCCTCCTGCTCCATTTCCAGCATTTCCCGGTTACTCACATGAAATTTTTGTTCTTCTTGATACTGATAAAATTCAGCAGAAAGTTTCTCATAGGCTGCCCGCTCCAGCTTCCTGCGTATTCCCTGAATCTGTTCCAGAACCTGTTCATGCTCTTTCCCTGTGCTTCTTTTCAGAGCGCCTATCACTCCCGCAAAGGAAATAATCCTGTTTTCCTGCTCCTGCTCTCTGCCTGCCGCCGCCAGATAAGTCTCGGCTTTCTCCTGAATCTGCACCGCCTCCTCTTTAAAGCGGCGGACCGTATCTCTCTGCTGGATCTTGGACTGGTTATCCTTATACTGCCCCACATATTTCTCCAGAATGGACTGGAATTCCTTCATCCGGTTTTTCTCTTTATTCAGCTTGCTCTCCACAGCCTCCAGAAACCATTTCTCCACCAGCCCCTTTTCATCTCTGCAGTCATTGAAAAGTTCCGACAGACCAGACTCTTTCAGATTAATCTTTTTGATAATGGTCTCCCACTCTTTATCATGGATCTGATATTCTCTCAGTTTTTCAAAATACTGCCTGGACTGGGCAGGCTGAATCATATCATAGCAGAAAAACTGTATAGTGCGGTCCTTCTTATAGGATTCAAACAGCTGACAGCAGGCGCTGAAGCTTTTCAGCCGTATCTCTTTCTTTCCCTTTTCCACCACCGGCAGATGGTGGATGTCCCAAAGACAGGGCTCCCGGTATTCGCTGATGAAATTCACCATCTCCAGATTTTCCGACACCTGTTCCCCTGCCTCCTGGCTTTTGCGCACCATCATTCCAGTGAGTACGTATCCTGCCCCCTGGTCCAGCGCCCATTCTACCAGTATAAACGAAGGCTTTGCTGTAGAAAAATAGCTTTCAAAGGGCCTGTCTTTGGCGTCCCGATACCTTTTATGGACAAACGGCGCAGTGAGCATCTGCACCAGGACAGACTTTCCCCCTCCGTTTCTCAGAGAAATCAACGTACTCTCACCGTTCAAGTGCAGCGTCTCGTCGCTGATGTGAATGGCCTGATTATTGTAATTTAGATTGATAAAGCGCACCGCATTGATTTTACTCATCTTCTGCCTCTCCTAACACCCGCAGCACCCTCTGGTAATGATTCTGATTGAGAAGGTTCCAGTCCATAAAGTTATCCAGTTTCTTTGTAGTCTTAATCATCTCATCCCGTTCCACATAGTCCACCAGCCCCTGTTTCTGGAGGAAATTCAGGATATGGTGAAGGAATCCCTCCTTGGTGGTTTTCGCCCGGGAGCCTTTTTCATCGGATCGGAGAGCCTCATAAGCCTCCAGCATATTGGAAAAGGCAATTCCCTGTTTTTCTTCCTCCTCTGCCCCGCCGCCGGCCCCGTCTTTCAAACGCTGGGAAATGGAGTTCTGCAGTTCCCCCACCCGGATATAATTCCGGGATTTGCTGCTGCTCCCCTGTCCATCGTAAAACTCTACCAGAAGAATCAGAATCACAAATTGTGACAGGTAAAAATCTTTATCTGAAGCCCCGGATTTACATAAGGCAGTTTTCAGCTGGACTTTGGAATAGCCCAGGAAATTATTTTCCTCTTTGGGAATCAGATAGATCACATCCCCATACCGCTCTATCATACTGCCCGCTGCTTCCCCCTGTGATTTTACCAGATTCTGCACAGCCTCCCGCTGGGTATATGCCTGGTACATCTGAAGTTCTTCCTCTTCCCGCAGCTCATGGTGCTCCAGAAGATAATAGAAAATCTCCTGGCTGGCACGGATTTCTTCCCATTCATAAGCCATGTTTTACACCTCCTTGCACCAGCCGGATCTTCACATTGGAACATCGGATCAGTTTCTGGGTTCCTTTTTCGTCCTGGACATGGTCAAAAATTACCAGCTGATCATCTTCCAGACGGCTGATTTGTATTTTCTGAATATGGGGCCATTTTTCCAGCAGGGCCAGCAGCATATCATTCAGCTGGAACTCCCCGGAAGAATCCTGAATAAATTCCCTGCGCTCCTTTTTCAGCGCCTGGATGTCAATTTCTTGATTTTTAATGAGCTCCACCATGATTTCCTTAAATATTTCCACATTGGGAATCAGCTGCTCCCGTTCCCCGTCCTGTTCCTTAATCCGTATGCCAATCTGCTCCAGAGTAACTTCCCCCTGCTCTGCCGCCCTCTTTATCAGGTATTCCAGGCTTCCCCGGTACCGCTGCATTTTCTCCCGGTGCAGCCGCTCCTGTTCCCGCTGCCATTCTTCCTGGTCAAAATCCAGTTCTTCCTCCAGATTCTCCTTCGCCCCTTTGCGTATGGGTTTTTGCAGCTGAAAAGCCTTGTTCAGATTGTAAATCTTTCCCGCCTCCTGATTGAATAGAGGCCGCAGAAAATAATCCAGATGTTCCAGTGCGGACGGTTTCTGCAGAATCTGGTCATAGAGCTGGGTCCGCAGGGAAAACCGCTTGATCAGCGATAATTGGGACAGGGCCTCCAGCTCTTTCGTATACAGAGCTTTCAGGTCAAAGTGACTGTTTAAAATTCTCTGATGTTCGTCTATGGTACGGTTTAGATACACTTCTATCACACGGAGATGTTCCAGTTTTTCCTCGTCTTTTTTACTCAGCCGCTTCACATTGATGTTTTCTTCTTCCAGTTCCTGAGCCCGTTTCTTCACCATATCCCGGTAATCCTGAAATTTTTTCTTGGTATCCTGAATGGTATCCAGATTTTCTTTCAGAATCTCCTCATAATCTTTTACCGAATAATCCAGCGCATTCCTGCGGATTTTATCCATAGCTTCCTGAATTTTCTGCATTTGGATGCGCATAAGATTGAAAACATTCTTTATCTCATCCACAGCTTTGTCGTAACTCTGCTTTTCCAAATGCATCTGAAAAATCATTTCATGGATGGTCAGTTTCATATTGTTTTCAATTTCCAGGGTGGATAGCAGAAGACTGTAACCGTCGTCCGTTAGATAGTAAGAAGTGCGTTTTAATTCCTGATCAATATAAATAATCCTGTTAGCCACATAACTGATATGCATGACCCTATATTCTTTCTGGTCATAGTCAAAGCCGTCAAAATGCATGACTCTGCCCTCATTGGACAAAATATTATTTACAATAAAATCCCCCAGCTGTCTGCATTCCTCATAGGCCAGATGTTTTTCCAGATACTGCATGTTCACTGTATCAATGTATGCTCCGATATCGTCTATGGTACACGCTTCTTCCCGCAGGGACTGTTCCATAATATACAGCATCACGGTGAACACAAGATTCAGCTGTTCATCCCCAGTGGCAAAGCCGTATTGTTTCCAGGTGGTCTTCTGTACGCTGTTTTGAACCAGAATGGCGTACATGCCCACATGTTTCATTCTCCTGGGGAAGTTCTTTAAAAATTCAAACTGCATGGCTGTATGCCTGCCCTTTCTATCTATAAAAGCCAGCTCTTTATATGGTAATTCGATGGTATGATCAGCCCGTCAAAAGGCCTCACCAATGGAAATGGGCTTTTGACGGTCTAATCATGGTATTCATTATAGCAAAAACAGGCAGAAAAGTACAGCTCATCTGCTGTCACAAATCTGTAATATTAACAATTTCCTGGGGAATATAAAGATCTCTCGTCAGAATTTCCAGCATCCTGCCCTGTACTGTTTCATCGAAATAAGAAAAGAACTTCCCGGATATGCTCCGATTCTGCCCCTCACTGGTCTCTGGAAGCCGGACGGCCTCCTTTGCTTTCTCCAGCATCTTTTCATAAGCCGGGCAAAAGGGTACAATCTCCCACTTTCCCTGAAACATTTCCGCAAGCCCCTCATAGATGCCAATCCCCTCGTAATCCAGGTCCCCAAAGTAATAGATGGTGTTAGCTTTTTCCTTCATATAAGGTTCCACGCAGATCTCAAAATCCTGGAATGACTGGCGGATTCTCTTTCCACCGCCATAAATCAATGTCCCCATATCCACGCCCAGAATGCCGGTGCCGCCGGCCAGCAGGTGCTGGCGCATACTGTAAAAGGTGTCCTTATTTTCTAAAATCAATAGATTCTGGGGCGCAGCTCTGGTATGGGAATAATAGGCCAGCGGCTCCCCGGTCTCATATACATTCAAAAACTCCATATCCAGCCCGCACCGCTTCAAAATCTTCCTGCCTGGCCCCTTTGTGAGAAACTTCTCCCGGTTCCAGATCTCAAAACTTCTCTCATTGACGGATTCCCGGTGGGCAAGAGCAGACCGCCGGTGGAGAAGATAGTCATTGAGCATGAGCACCCATGGCCTGTCTTTTTGGTATGTTTCCGGATGGGAAAAATAATAATCCACTGACAGCAGATGCATCAGGCCGTATTTCAATTCTTCCTGGAGGGCACTGTAGTCTTTCTTCTCCTCCACAATCCAGTATTCCCGGTGCAGTGCCGGGGTCTTTCCGTTGGTGCCGGAAGCCTTCACCGGCTTTAATGCCCCTGACTTCAGCTGGTTTTGGATATAACTGTGCTGCTCCTCATAAGTCA
This sequence comes from uncultured Lachnospiraceae bacterium, assembly GCA_910588825.1. GTDB lineage: Bacteria > Bacillota > Clostridia > Lachnospirales > Lachnospiraceae > MGBC164599. The sequence goes on along the minus strand of CAJURF010000079.1, from coordinate 6,268 downwards.
TGTCCCGGTGCCGGGCAACGAGGGCCTCCAGCGTGATGCGTTTCAATTATCGGTCTCCTTTTATTATCTGAACGTTCTGTTCCTGTTTGCAGCAGTGTTCTTGATCATCTTATAAGTTTTGGCTTTGCTGAAATATTTCTTATAATACCTATTACAGGCGGCCTTTCCCACTTTTCTGCATTTTGTATCTGTTGTGCCGATATAATATTCCTTTTTGGGATACTCAGCACTTCTCACATGATATTTATGTACCAGTTTTCCCTTGGAAACCTGGAAAAGATTTGACCATACACCGCCGATTCCATTGGTCCAGCCGCTTGTCTCTATACCTTTATATTTGGAAACATATTTTAATACAGGCGGAGCCGAGGAGATTCCCTTTGCGGTACATTCACCGCACAGTTTTACTTTCCCGCCGGATATGGTATAAATATAATATGTGGCTAGTCCGCCGCCATCCTGCATAACCACCAGTTCCGGTGCCCCGGATTTATTGATATTGATCAGATAATACCAGTTGATGACTCCTCTGCTTCCAGACTTCCCTTTTATGACTCCTTTCGCCAGAAACTTCTTATAAAGTTTCTTATACTTCTTACCAGCCTTTGCGTTTACCTGCATCTGGCTCTCCCCGCTTCGTGCACCCGCTTTTACCTCTACAGAAGCCGCAGGCACACAGAGCAGTACCAGAATCCACGCCAGACATACAATAGCTTTCTTCCATTTCATACGCTTTTCCCCCCTATCATGCAAAATATTTCAGACAACCGGAAAACGTCCGTATTACAACATACAGTTCACAGCCAGAGTTTGTTTTGTCCAAACTCGTGACTCCTGAAAACCGCCCCCAGTTATCCATCCAAAAGTATTCTTTCACAATTTTAACACAACAAACCCCCAAAGTATACAGAAACATTTTCGACTACAAAGCGAATGACATCCACACAAATCTATACTATACTGAAACAACAACACACATTACATATCCTGCCAGATACTCCAAGGAGGTGATTCTATACTATTCCTGATTGATTATGAAAATACCGGCAATGACGGGCTGAAAGGCTGCGGATTTTTAGATGCCAATGACCATATCATTCTCTTTTACAGTGAAGCCAGAAAGAAGGCAGAGCGGAGAATTCTGGACGAGATCACATCCTCCCGCTGTACCTTCGAAATATGCAAACTCTGCAAGACCGGCAAAAATGCCCTGGATTTTTATATTGTTTCCAGACTGGGAGAATTGATTGGCGGCGGTTTTTCCGGAATCTCTGTTATTGTGAGCAATGACAAAGGCTTCCAGGCCGTGAGGGATTACTGGGGAAAAAGAGCCGGGAAAAAAATGAACGTATTTCTATCTTCCTGCATCGAAGACGGCATTGTAACCGGCAATGAAAATAACGAACGCACCCGGAAACTGAAACAGCAGCGGGAATGTGTATCCATCGGCGGATATCACTGCTCCTATACAGAAAAACTGCGGATAAAGACCATTTTACAGAACTTGTTCGCAGGCACAGAATATGAACCCATGATTGACGATATTCAAAATTTAATTGAGAATAAGGAAAAGTCCGCAAAAGTGATTTATCTTGGAAGTTTACATACATTTGGAAGAAAAAATGGTCTGGCTATTTATAACAAGATAAAAACATGTGGGGAATTGTAAAAAGAAATGGTACAAAAATCGTCTGCAGCAGCCGTGCAGGTTCCCTCTGTGAAAGCGCGGGGCAAAACCTAAGATGTATGGGATATCAAAATACATCTGAAAATTTTGCCATGCGCTGCCGAGTAAAAGTCCAAGCAGGAGACGTCTCCTGCCTGCAGAATCTATTTTCTTCGCGCCTTAGAGACTATTTTCTGAAGGGGCCGTTCCACCACCTGATACATAAACAGTCCATAGGCCAGCACCATGGTCATATAGAAAAGCAGCCACAACCATACATGCTGCCGGTCCCCCAAGTGCCGGATGCCGTTCAGATAATTCATCACATAATTATACAGATAAGCAGAGTAAGCAGCCGTTGAAAGACAGGCCAGCGGCTCCCGGAATACCTCCGGTATGGGGTATCTGCTGAACAAAACCATACCGCTTCCCAGCAGCAAGCCGATACTGCCCCGGTATAATGCCGGCACCTGCGCTGACTGGGGCATCAGCATCAATGCAAATCCGCCGCATATCAGAACAGCTCCCAGAATCTGAAGATATTTTGTCCGGATTCCCCAGACTTCCTGCATATTATACAAAGCCATCCCCAGAAGAAAGTAAGGTGCCATGAAGAAAATGGAATGGTATTTGCACATCTCATTCAGATACATTACAACACCATTCAGGAAGAAGACCGCGCACACACCCAGCTCTGCCCATATACGCCGGGCGCCTGTCAAATGAAATACTGCACAACATTTTCTCCATATAAAAAACAGGAAAGGCACGGCTAGATAAAGCCCCATCTGCACACTCAGATACCAGAACACTCCGCTGATGCCATATTCGTAGGCGTCAAAGGAATTGTGAATAAACAGCAGATGAACAAAAATATCTTTCCACCCTATTCCATCTTTACACAGGCACCAAAACAAAATGGCAAAGTAATATGCAGGGGCAATGCGCAGAAACCTGCCGGAATAGAAAACCCTCAATTTTTTCCCCAGGGGAAGCCCGTCCAGCCTGCGGTAACTGTTGACCATCAGATACCCTGATAAAACCAGCAGCATCAGCACCCCCACATTCCCCCATTCAGGAATGCCGTATATGCTCAGCCCTCCCAGATGCCATACGGGTTTCCCCATGCGTTTCCATATATGATACAGTGTCACAAGCGCAATCGCCAATACCCTTGCCACATCCAGATGGTATAGACGGCCTTTTTCAACCGCTGTGTGATTTACTGTTTTTTTCTCCTGTGCTTCACTTGTGTCTGCCATAGCTTCCCTCCACTGCGTTCGCTGAAACTTTACAAATACCACATGCTCTTTTATCCGCAGTATATTCTATCACAATATGTATTTTCTGTATATCCATAATTTTTATGCTTTTCAGCCGTTTTCCATTTTTTCTTTGCAAGACCACATACGTTTTGCTATAATAAAGCAAATAAAAGATAAGGAGACCATCCCCTATGAAACAGGATTTAATCGTAATTCTGGATTTGGGCAGCACACAGAATACTGTAATCGCCCGTGAAATCCGTGACCTGGGTGTGTACAGCGAGATCCACCCCCACGATATCTCAGCAGAAACCCTGAAAAGTTTTGATAATGTAAAAGGCATTATTTTGAATGGCGGCGAGAACCGTGTGGTAGACGGACAGGCCGTGGAAATCAGCCCGGAGCTTTACCAGCTTGGTTACCCTATGATTTCCATTGACTATCCCCAGTCCAAATGCGGCACGCAGTTTTCTGAGCTTCCCAGCCAGGATGAACTGAAAGAATTTATTTTCCAGGACTGCAGAGCTGAGGCCAATTGGAACATGAAAAATTTTATCGAGGACCAGGTTCAGCTGATCCGTCAGCAGGTGAAAGATAAAAAGGTACTGCTGGCATTGTCCGGCGGGGTGGATTCCTCTGTGGTGGCCGCCATGCTGATTAAGGCAATTGGACAGCAGCTGGTATGCGTCCATGTCAATCACGGATTAATGCGTAAAAATGAATCCGAAAGTGTTGTAAAAGTATTCCGTGACCAACTTCATGCTAACCTCATCTATGTGGATGCCTCTGAACGTTTTCTCGGCAAATTGAAAGATGTGGCAGACCCGGAGCAGAAACGGAAAATCATCGGCGGTGAATTTATCCGCGTTTTCGAAGAAGAAGCCCGGAAACTGGAGGGAATTGATTTTCTCGGACAGGGAACTATTTATCCTGACATCATTGAGAGCGGTACGAAAACAGCAAAAATGGTAAAATCCCACCACAATGTGGGCGGACTTCCCGAAGACCTGAAATTCCAGCTGGTAGAGCCCTTAAAACAGCTTTTCAAAGATGAAGTGCGCGCCTGCGGCGTTGAGCTGGGCCTGCCCCATGACATGGTTTACCGCCAGCCCTTCCCAGGCCCTGGTCTCGGAGTAAGATGTCTGGGCGCCATTACAAAAGACCGTTTGACCGCAGTCCGCGAATCCGACGCAATTCTCAGAGAAGAATTTGCAACGGCAGGGCTGGACAAGAAGGTGTGGCAGTACTTTACTGTAGTACCGGACTTTAAGTCTGTGGGTATGAAAAATAATGCCCGGGTATTTGAATATATGGTGATTATCCGCGCCATCAATACCATTGACGCAATGACCGCATCCATTGAAAAGGTGGATTGGGGTGTGCTGGAACGGATTACGGAACGGATTTTGGCTGAGGTGGAGAATGTGAATCGGGTGTGTTATGATATGAGTCCGAAGCCTCCGGCTACGATTGAGTTCGAGTAATTAAACGGATGAGAAAAACCCAGTATTTATGCTAGTCTCAAGCAAAATAGTTTAGTGTCCGGCAACGATTTGGCAACACTTTTTCTTGTTCAGGGAATGATTTATATATTTCAATATGGCACATAAGAAAACCTTACTGATATTCTGAAATGAAAATTGAATATCAGCAAGGTTTTTCTTATTATATTTCTTTGGCTATTTCTCTGATTTCTTAATGAGGTAATCACTCATTTCTTTGGAAGGCGTCTTTGCCCAGTGATGGCTGGTTTCTAGTTCCGGGTATAGGTAACGCCATTCGTCGTATTCCTCCCTGCTGATTTCGCTGTTTTCAAGTTTTTCTGCCTGTTGTTGCCATTCCCGGAGCATGTTGCTGACCGTATCAACAGGGGAAGAAGTAGAAGGAGCGCGGTAAAGGCAGATGAGACCGTCTTTTTCCGTTATCTTCACTCCATATATGTCCTCCAATGCAAAAAGGGTATGTAAAAAACCAATGTATGTGTCAATATCTGGCACAGTCAGGGCATGGGGGCTGACGCCGAGTATGCCCGCCATTTGTTTCATGAGATTTTGTTTGGGAATCCTCGCCTCAGATTCGTACTGCGCCATGCGCACGTCGGAAGTCATGCCCAGAAAGCCGAGTTGTTCGCCGAGCTGTTTCTGCGTCAGGTTCTTCCGATTGCCATAAGCAGACCTCCGTATAGTTTTTTGTTGTTTAGCCATGTCAGCACAATTTCGCCGCCGCTAAGTTGTTAAACAAATTTGTTTGGTACAGTATAGCATGGCGCAGTAAAGATAACAAGAAAAAATTAAATTTAAAAAGTTAAGATTTTTCCTGAAACCCCTTGACTTAAATCGATAAGTTTAGGAATATGGGAAATACATAGACTAAGCAAACAAATTTAGTCACATTTAAAACTGTCGGTAAAAACTGATGTTTGGAAAGAAATGCAGATTTACGAGTGCAGGCAGAGGAATCAGAAATAAAAGAGGGGAAGGGGGAGAGCAGGAGCTAAATGTCTCCAAATCCTATGCCTACAAGGTTGTCCGGGAGCAGAATACAGAAATGCGCGGGCTTGGCTGCCTGACAGTATCGGGCAGGGCGAACACAAATTTCTTCCGCAAGAAATTGTGTTACAGTGAGTAGTTTTTTGCAAGGAATTATCTTATACTGGACAGTCAAAAGTTCTCAAAAAAAGATAACATTCCAAGCAGATGTGTGTTATGGTTAAGTTAACTAATCCAAAACCAGCGTTTATCCACGGACACTTTTTTGGCGCCGTCAAAGTGCCCGCCGGAAAGGTTTCCAAATCTTTCTGTCTCCCCCTGTCCATCCAGATCTATGATGGGGACCGTGTGATTAGTGAATGACTTGGGGATGAATCTGTCTCCCATGTGGTACAGATGCTCCGTGACGGTTTCCGCGCAGCGCAGCATTTCGGGGGCTCCCTGTTTGTCCTGGACAGGTACTTCCTGACTGTGCCCCTTCTGAAAGAATGGAAGGTATATTCCGGGAAAGCACCCGGCCTGCTCCATATTGTTACACGTGCTGAGAGGAACTATACAGCTTATGAAAGGACAGGGGCATATAAAAGCCGCGGCCGCCGTTCTGTCCAGTTATTAGACAGGCGTAGAATTTGATATAACAATTTCCCGTCAAGAAATCCCAGCTTTTCTACAAGCTCTGCTAATAAAGTCTTGTCGTCAAGTCCGTCAAATAAAGTCATAAATCCACAGTAATATTTCTTTTTTCTTGTGTAGTCCCATAACAACGCTGCAAGAAAGGCGGTCAATTATATACTCGGTCAGTTTCATACTTTGTACCCCAATCCACGTTTTGTTTCCAGATAATCGGG
>CAJURF010000078.1 GCA_910588825.1 uncultured Lachnospiraceae bacterium | reverse complement strand
GCATCATGGGGCATGGGACCGGGTGCTGGCCTGGGCCCCGATGCTGCCGGTGTATCAGCCGGATGAAGGCAGGAGGGATTAACGTGTGTCTCTATCTATGCGGGGACTGCATGGATTATCTGCCGCTTTACCCGGATAATTATTTTGACCTGGCTGTAGTTGACCCGCCATATTTCAGCGGGCCTGAGAAGCGCGGGTATTATGGGCGCAGGGTAAGCCCCATCGGAGTGCAGAGGGTTTATGAGCCGGCGCCGGAGTGGGAAGTGCCTGGCAGGGATTATTTCGATGAGCTTATGAGGGTGTCACGGCACCAGATCATATGGGGATGCAATTATTTTGATTACCATTTTGGATCTGGCCGCATTATCTGGGATAAGTGCAATGGCGGCAGCAGTTTTTCGGACTGTGAAATCGCCTTCTGCAGCCTGCATGATTCTGTACGGCTGATCCGATATATGTGGAACGGCATGTTCCAGGGGAAATCAATCGAAGAAGGGCATATCCAGCAGGGCAACAAAAAGCTGAATGAGAAACGTATACACCCCACGCAGAAGCCTGCCAACTTGTACCGCTGGATTGTACAGAGATACATAAAAACCGGATGGACAGTATTGGACACACATGCGGGCAGTGCCAGCAGCCTGATTGCGTACTGTGAGGCAGAGGTGCAGTTTACAGCGTTTGAGAAAGACCAGCATATGTACGAGCTGTCAGTGGAACGGTTTAAAACCGAAACTAATAGGTTTTTGCTGAAAGGAGGCTGATACCAATGGGAAAAGCAGAAAACGAGGCAAAGAAAGAATTTCTCTGGAGTTACCGGGATTCTGTGCGGCGGCTGGAGAGGATAAGCGCCGAGATAGAGGAAATACAGGCTATGAGAATGGGGGTGTCTGCGGGAACTGGCGGGACTGGCCGCAGGGGATGGAAGAATGACCTGTCGGCATATGCCGCCCAGCTGGACAGCCTGGAGCGGGGCCTGGATGAGGAATGGAAGACCAGAATCAGCCGATTCAAGGAAATTTTGGATGCAGTAAGCAGTCTGGAGACATCCCAGGAACAAGATGTGTTGTTCTACAGGTACATAAAGGGCATGCCCTTGTGGGAAATTGCTGAAAAAATGAAATATTCAGAAAGGCATGTCCGGCGTCTGCACGGATTGGCACTTTCACACTTAAAAATAAAAGATGTCCTAGAATGTCCGGAATGACTGTGGTATTATGGTAGCATGAATTTAAAAGACAGGGCAGAGAAGCAGTGCAGGAAGCGGCTTTTCTGCCTTGTTTTATGTGATATAGAAAGAAGGCGGGCCTGAATGACAAAGAAACAGAAACGATTTATAGAAGAATACCTGATTGATCTGAATGCCACTCAGGCTGCCATACGGGCCGGTTACAGCCCTAAAACGGCAAATGAGCAGGCGAGCAGGATGTTAGCAAATGTTAGCATCCAGACAGAAATATCAAAAGCGATGGCAGAGCGCTCCCGCCGTACGGGGATTAACCAAGACCGTGTACTGAGAGAGCTGGCATGCGTTGCGTTTGTAAATGCAAAGGACGTAATCAACATGGAGGATGCTACCCTGCGGGAGGGCGCCTGCCCAGACGATACGGCCGCAATTCAGTCTGTGAAGGTCAAGACTTTCGGAGAGGACGGCATTGAAAGAGAAATCAAAATGGGGGATAAACTGAAAGCCCTTGAAATGATTGGCAGGCATCTGGGTATGTTCAAAGACAACCTGAATGTGGCAGTAGAAACCTCAGAAAAGCTGGACGACATTATCAGCCAGATTGGCGGTGGGGGCCTTGAAGAATAGTTTCCCGCTGTCCCAGAAATACATTGATTTTATCAACACAGTAGACAACGTAGACGCGGATTTCCTGGAGGGCACCACCGCCAGCGGAAAGACTACCGTAGGGGCGGGCATCAAGTTCATGCGGATGGTGAGCAGAAGTGGAAAAAAACTGCACGTCATAGCGGCAAAGACCACGGGGATCGCTGAGAAGAACATCATCCAGCAGGACAACGGCATCCTGGACATCCATAAAAGTGCCAGGTATTACGGCAATGGGGACAAGGACAACAAGCTGCCCCATATCAAGTTTGAAGGAAAAATCATCTACGTGTTAGGCTATGACAACCGGGACAAATGGGAGCTTGCCCTGGGATCACAGTTCGGGTGCGTGTACATAGACGAAATCAATACAGCCAGCATTGCTTTTGTTGAGGAAATATCCACCAGAAATGAATACCTGATGGCCACGCTCAACCCGGATGACCCGAACCTTCCCGTATACAAAGAATTTATCAACCGTTCCCGGCCATATAAAAAATACGCGTCTGATGTTCCGGAAGAGATCATGGCGGAATTAAAAGAAGAACCAGTGCCAAAATGGAGGTACTGGTTCTTTACGTTCCGGGACAATCTGTCTCTGACAGAAGAAGACATACAGAAAAAGATACAATCCGCCCCTCCTGGCACCAAGCTGTACAAGAATAAAATTCTGGGTCTGAGAGGAAAGGCCACGGGCTTGATTTTTCCCAATTTTGACCGGAAAAAGCACGTGGTTACCCATGCATGGATAAAACAGCAGATAAAGAACGGAAAAATAAAATTCAAAAAATTTACCGCTGGTTTAGACACCTCCTACTCTTCAAAATCTCCAGATACTATAGCCATGATTTTCCAGGGCATCACAGAGGACAGGAAGCTGATCACGCTGGAAGAAAAGGTATACAGCAATGCAGACCTGGACCAGCCGTTAGCACCGTCTGATACAGCGGTAAAATTTGTGGATTTCCTGGAGCGGTGCCGGAAGGAATGGGGATTTGCCAAAGAGGTATTCATAGACAGTGCGGATCAGGCCACGATTACGGAGCTGAGGAAGTACAAGCGTCTGTACGGCTGTCTGTATAATTTCATTGATGCGTACAAGAAAGTAGAGATTCTTGACCGTATCAATCTGCAGCTGGGCTGGATTCAGCAGGGGTGCTATTTAGTGTCAGACACCTGCGCGGAGCACCTGGCAGAGCTGGAGCGGTATTCCTGGGATGATGAAAAGGATGAGCCGGAAGACCGCAATGACCATACCATTAACGCCAATCAATACGCGTGGATTCCCTACCGGCAAATGATTGGATTTGAAACGGAGGCGGCATAGCAAATGGGAGTGATGAAAAAATTGAACGACACAATCAAAAAAGGAATCCGGAACTGGCTTCAGCTCACACCCGCCGGCCCTTATGCAATACAGATCAATGAGGTGATGGATTTTGAGCTGTCTGCCATCCGTAACCGTATCTGGTACCGGGGGGACGGCAATGAGCTGGAGCAGATGTACCAGCAGAATCCGGAATACGCGGATAAAACAAAATTCTGGGCATCCCGGTGCACCCCGGGCATGGACATGCGGAAAATCCATACCGGGCTTCCCGCGCTTATGGTGAGGACTATCAGCAGTATTGTCATGGCTGACATGAACGATTTTGAGTTTGAGAAGGACACACAGGGCCAGTTGTGGGAGAAGATTGCAGAGGACAACAGGTTCCGAAAGGAGTTTGGAAAGTCGCTGAAGGAGATGCTGTTTATTGGGGACGGCGCTTACAAGATCACCATAGACACAAAGATCAGCCAGTACCCCCTGCTGGAGTGGATTCCAGGAGAGAGGGTGGAATGTATCAGGCACCGGGGGCGGCTGAAGGAGGTGGTATTCAAAACGCTGTATACAGCGGGAACCCAGCAGTATGTCCTGCATGAGCATTATGGTTATGGATATATCAAGAATCATCTGTACCGGGGAGAGCAGGAGGTGCCGCTGAATTCCATCGACGCCACGAAAAACACAGGGGACGCTGCGTTCGACGAAAGCCTGCTTCTGGCCGTCCCCATACAGATATACGAAAGCAGCAAATTTGAGGGCAGGGGAGGCTCTATTTTTGACGGGAAGCTGGACAGCTTCGATGCTTTAGACGAAGCATGGTCCCAGTGGATGGATGCACTCCGCGCGGGAAGGACTAAAACATACATACCAGAGTGTCTGGTTCCCCATGATCCGGCAACCGGAAAGCTGGTGAAGCCAAACCCCTTCGACAACCGGTACTTTGCCGCGGACGGGGACATGCGGGAGGGACAGAAAAATGAGATCAGCACACAACAGCCCGTCATTCCCCATGACAGTTACCTGGCAACTTATGTGACGGCTCTGGATTTGTGTCTGCAGGGCATCCTGTCGCCGTCCACCCTGGGAATCGACGTAAAGAAGCTGGACAACGCAGAGGCCCAGAGGGAGAAAGAAAAGGCCACCCTCTACACCAGGAATGCGGTGATTGAGGCATTACAGGAGACCCTGCCGGAGCTGGTGTCCGCCTGCATCAATGCGTACCATCTTCTGCGCCAGGAAGAGCTGGAAGAAGTGAAAGCGTCCATTCCATTCGGGGAGTACGCGAACCCTTCTTTCGAAAGCCAGGTGGAGACAGTCTCCAAAGGACGCCAGGGCGGCATCATGAGCATAGAAGCCTCTGTGGAAGAACTTTATGGCGACTCAAAAGAAGAGGCGTGGAAACAGGAGGAAGTAGAGCGGCTGAAAGCAGAGCAGGGGATTGCGGAAATAGAGGAGCCCGGGATAAACCTGGAAGCAGGAGATTTTCAGACCGGTACAGGAGGTGCAGGTGGTGACAATAAGGATCGGAAAAAGACTGTGGAAGATGAGCCGCAGAGAATACAAGGGGCTGTTAAAGACAGCAAAGGAGCAGGTGCCCCTGGGAATTTACGCGGTGGAAAAGAATAGTTACGCGGAGCTGTGCAATATCCGCTGCGAGAGCAGAAAACAGCTGAATCAGCTGGCTGGGCAGTACAGGGCCGCCGGGTTCCGGGTTCTGTCCAATCAAGGGGATAGCATCTATGGATAATCTATATGACATTGCAGAGGCATTTGCGGCCATAGAAAAGGAGCTGATTTCCTCCATGATACGGAACATGGAGCGGCACCGGGTGGAGGAAATCAACGAGAAAAAACAATGGGCCATGTGGCAGGCCGTGCAGCTGAAAGCCCTGGAGAAATACAAGCGGGAGAACCAGAAAAAGTTCGGGAGGCGGTTTAAGGAGCTGAACGGCAGGATAGAGCAGCTGATCCGGCAGGCCAATGAGGCGGGCGGCATGGAACAGGAGCTGGCTGTTCTGCGTGCCATCCAGCGGGGATATCGTTTTCCGCATCTGCCGGAACGCATCCAGCAGATTCTGGAAGGGCTGGACGGGGTGGGGACAGCGCAGAAAATCCCAAAGCTGATTCAAATGCTGCGGACGGGTAAGACAGAGCCCTTGACCGGAGAGTTTTTCCGGCTGAATGAAAGAGAACTGGACGCACTGATAAAAGCCACTGCCCATGACATGGAAAAGGCAGAAACAGCCATCCTGAGAATGTCCGATGACCAGTACCGCCGCGCAGTATTCAATGCCCAGGTATACGCCAATACCGGAGCGGGAACCTACGAAAAAGCAGTGGACATGGCCACAAAGGACATGCTGGCGGCGGGACTCAACTGTGTGGTCTATAAAAACGGCGCCCGGCATACCCTGGCCGATTACGCGGATATGGCCCTGCGTACAGCGGCGAAACGGGCCTATCTTCAGGGGGAGGGCATAAAGCGCCAGGAATGGGGGATATCCACGGTTATCATGAATAAACGCGGCAATCCCTGTCCTAAATGCCTGCCCTTCTGCGGCAAAATATTGATTGACGATGTGTGGAGCGGCGGGAGCAGAAAAGACGGCCCCTATCCGCTGATGAGTTCTGCCATAGCTGCTGGCCTTTACCATCCCCGGTGCAGGGACAGCCACACCACTTATTTTGAGGGGATCAGCACCCCGCCGGATGATAAATACACAGAAAAAGAGCTGTCAGATATCAGACAGAGCGCAAAGCGGGAGAAAAAACAGCAATATGCCAGGAGGCAGGCGGAACGGTTCAGACGTCTGGCAGAATATTCGCTGGACGAGGAAAATCGGGCAGAGAGCCAAAGAAAAGCGGAAAAATGGAGCTTGACGGAGCAACGATGCAGTCAGGAAAGCGACTGGAAATCCAAGATGTCGTCATTAATATTTGGCAAAAGCGTTGATGAACAGGCGAAAGAATTTTATCACAGCCTTATTCATGTGGAGGATGACAGCATATATAGATTGCTGCGGCAGGCTTATAAGCGGGTAGAATTTAGGCGCTCAGATGGAAGGCGTTCTTTTTTCAGAGGCAAAGAAAGATGCGTGTATCTGGCAAAAAACGTAGACCACAGCACGATTGCACATGAATTATTCCATGAAATAGATGACCTATACGGCGTAACAAAGAATGGCGGGCTGGAAAGGGAACTCTTGTCAGATTATAAAAGACTGCAGGAAATGGAAAAGAGAGCTGGAAAAATCATCCCGGAAATGCTATACTCAAGACACCCAGAAATGTTTGACGAGAGTTACAGTAAGCTGGTCGTAAAACGGAAATACCGCGGGACGGCTGACATTATAAATGGAATGAGCGGCGGGAAAGTGAAGCTGGGGTATAGGCATGCGGACGATTATTGGAAAAGAGCGCGCGCCTTGCAAAAAGAGACGTGGGCGCAGTATGGCAGAATGTATTATTCCGGAGATGAGGAAGTAATGGAATCCCTAAGGGATATCTTTCCGGAAACGACAAAAGAATTTGAACGGATCATTAAGGCGGTGAGCAGATAATGTGGTATGGAGAAGACACAGAAGAACTTAAAAAATTAAACGAAGAGTACTGTGCGATGTTTGGAGATTACCCATGGGGATATATGGAAGTAGAATATGGAGCCGATGAATATGGAGAGTATGTTGCGGACATAAAAAAAGCAATCAGAACGGGAAAAGAATTGCCGGATGTCATAGACTGACGCCGCCAGCGGATAAAAGCTGGCGGCATTTTTATACCCATTTTTAGGAGGAAAACGCCACGAAAGTAAGAGCAGTCATTGATTTCAGAGACCGGGAAAACGGATTAAAACTGAGAGAGAAAGGGGCAGTATTCGATGCAGATAAAAAACGGGCAGAGAAACTGCTGAATTTTGGATATGTGGAAAAAGTGAAAGAAAGTACAAAACCAGAAAGGGGAACACAAAATGAACAGATGTAGAATACCCATGAATGTCCAGCTCTTTGCAGACCCCGCGTCAGGCGGTGGTGATCCTGGGGCAGGAGGACAGCCCCCACAGAGCCAGCAGGGGCAGAACCAGGACCCGGCAGGGGGAGGGGGACAGCAGGCCGCACAGATTGACTACAGCAAAATCCAGCAGATGCTGGACGGCACGCTGGCGGTGAAAGAGGATTCGGCCCTGAAGGCCTATTTCAAACAGCAGGGTCTCAGCCAGCAGGAGGCGGAGCAGGCCATTGCGGACTTTAAAGCCCAAAAAGCGGCCAGCCAGCCGGACGTGGGAGCCATACAGGAAGAACTGGTGCAGACGAAAGAAGCTCTTCTGCAGGAACAGGTGAAAAGCGCTGCGGTAATGGCCGCATTCGGGCTGGGAATTGACGCCAAAACGATTCCTTATGTGCTGAAAATGGCAGATTTAAGCGGAGCCGCGGGGCAGGACGGGAAAATCAACGAGGAAGCATTGAAAAACGCGCTGAGCAAAGTGCTGGAAGACGTCCCGGCACTGAAACCCCAGGCCCAGCATGTGAAGGGCTTCCAGATCGGCGCGCCGGGAGGGGGAAACCAGCAGACCACAGCAACAGATGACGCCCTGAAAAAGGCATTTGGATTATAAGAGGAGGGATAGAACATGGCAGTATATGAATATGCAGAGACATTTACCAGTCTGTTACAGCAGAAATATGCAAAAGAGCTGTGCTCGGATGCGCTGACACAGAGCCATCCGGAAGTGAAATTCATCAACGCGCAGACCATTAAGCTTCCAAGAATGACAGTATCTGGCTACAAAGACCATACCCGGACCCCGGGATTCAACACAGGCACGCTTTCCAACGACTGGGAGCCGAAAAAGCTGGAGCATGACAGGGATATCGAATTCTGGATTGATCCCATGGATATAGATGAAACGAATCTTACCTTGTCCGTGGCAAACATCCAGAATACCTTCGAGACCGAACAGGCCATCCCGGAAAAAGATTCTTACCGGTTCTCTAAAATTCATTCGGAGCTGGAAACCTATTCCGGCCGGATTGTGACGGATTCAGTGACCGTGCAGAATTTTCTGGAAATGTTTGATGAGGAAATGGCCGTAATGGATGAGGCGGGGGTGCCGGAAGAAGGCCGGATTCTGTATGTGACGCCTTCCATGAATAAAATGGTCAAAGAGGCTCAGGGCCTTCAGAGGACAATCACCGTTACCACGCCGCTGACCATTAACCGGAGCGTACATTCGCTGGACGATGTAGCCCTGAAAATGGTGCCGGCTGCCAGGATGAAAACAAAGTATGACTTCACTGACGGGTGTACAGCGGCGGCAGACGCGAAGCAGATTGATTGGATTATGCTTCATCCGTCCTGCCAGGTATGCCGGGATAAATACAGCTATATCAAGCTGTTTACACCGGGAACGGATTCCAGGACTGCGGATGGCTATCTGTACCAGAACCGTTGTTATGGAGACTTGTTCCTGCTGGAGAAAAAGGTGGAAGGGTGCTCCATTCATGTAAGTGCATAGGGAGGAAAAATGAAAGCAGTAAAAGGAAACAAGGAATATACAATCGGGGACGCCCAGAAAAAAGCCTATCAGGACGCGGGCTATGACATTGTGGATGATGACGGGGAAATCATTGCCCATGGACGCAATAAGACGGTCCCCTATGGAGAGTACGCGGCGTTGAAGACAGAAAATGAGGAGCTGAAATGCAGGCTTTCGGGGGCCGGGGAATTTGACAGCGGTAAGGACAGGCACCCTGCAGATTCCCAGCCGGCGAAAAAGGGAAAAGCATCCGGGAAGGCAGGCGGCTGATATGGCATATGAACCCTACGCGGATGAGGCATATTACACCGATATCTACCAGGGCACGGCTGTCCCGGCAGAATACCAGGCAAAATACTTAAAACAGGCGTCCAGGCATATCGATGCCCTGACCTACAATCGAATTGTGGGCCAGGGCATTTGCGCGCTTACCCCGTACCAGCAGGAAATCATCCAGGAAGTATGCTGCCGGCAGGCGGATTTTGAGTACCAGAACAAGGACATCTTCGACATGATCCTACAGGGGTACAGCATCAACGGGGTGTCCATGCAGTTCGGGAATTCCTGGAACGTGTCCGTTCAGAAAGGCATTCCCATGCGCCGGGACGTCTATGAACAGCTGAGCCAGACCGGATTGTGCTGCCGGCTGGCACTGTGACGGCCTGGCCATGTCTGGTACTGCCCCAGTGGTGCCAGACCAAAATCAGCCTGGAGCTTGAACGGGAAGGGGTCAGCGAATACGGGGAGCCCCTCCCGCCAGTGGAATATTCCGGGAAATGTAATTACCAGGACAAGGCAAAAACAGTGCTGACAGCAGAGAAAAAACTGGTGGAGATTACGGGGACGGCCCTGTTCCCAGGAGATATCTGCCCGGAACTGCCTGTCGTTTCTGGAGGAAGCGCCGTTGTGCACGGGGGGTCCCGCAGGGTGCTGCAGGGGACAAAGGCCCGCAACCCGGACGGCACTGTGAATTATACGGAGGTGCTGCTGATATGATGAAAGCCCATTCAATCGTTAAACTGAACATGCCCAGAATCCGGAAGCTGTCAGATGCGGCGGTATCAGCCCTGGAAAAGACAGCGGAAGCTGTCCATATGGAAGTGGAACAGGCCCAGGTGATGCCCTTCGACACGGGGAACCTGCAGGGAGAGTCCACATTTGTGGACTGCAGCAGCTCTGCCCAGGGGAAAGCCTCCATTGTGAGCTTCACGCCGTATGCCAGGAGGCTGTATTACCATCCAGAATTCAATTTTAAAACCGATGAAAATCCCAATGCAAAAGGGCACTGGTATGAAGACTGGGAAGAAGGCGGAGAACACCAGGACTCTGCGCCAAATGCATTCAAGAAATTTTATCAACAGGAGGCAGGGTTATGACACTGTATCTGGAAGACATCCACGCCCTGGTAAAGTCTTTCGGGCTTGTGGAAGATGGACACTGCTATATGGGAAAAATGGATGCCAAACAGCAAAAGAGTATCGGCGTTTACCATTTAAGGAGGAACAGCCCCTATCAGACGGCCATCGGCGGAGAAAAAAACCGGTCCTACGGCATTAAACAGATCAGTTTTCTGGTGCACTGGAACCGGTCACCGGGAGAAACAGAAAAAGCGGCTGTGGAACTGTCTGGCCATTTGAAAAACATAAAAAATGTAACAGTCAACGGAAAGAAAGTCTTGTTCGCCATGATGCGGACAGCGGAGCCCATCGACGTGGGAACCGACGATGCCGGTATTTACGAGATGGTGATAGAGGCTGAATTTTATTATGAGAGAAGGTGAGTGCAGTGAAAGAATCAAGAGTAAAAATGAACCTGCAGAAATTTGCGTCCAGCGACGCAGGCACATCGGGGGTTTATCCCTGTTATACAAACCAGTTTCAGATTGACACATCAGCGGGAGGCACGCCTTCCATGGCCGGTATCGCGGACTGTGAGACCTTCGGTGTATCTTTCGATAATGGCGTGGAGGAATGGTCTCCGTTTGATATGGAGGGCTGGACCCGCAGACTGCTGACCGGCAAGTCCGTGACCATATCCGTCACGGCGAAAAGGAACGTAGGGGATGCAGGCAATGACGCGGTGGCGTCCCTGGCCTGGAAGAACGGCAGAAGCGTTGAACGGGATTTCCAGTGGACATTCCCGGACGGCACGGTAGTGAAATTTGAAAGCGCGGTCATCAATGTGACAAACATTGGAGCGGGAGATTCTACGGCAGTGGCCCCGCTGGAATTTGAAGTTATGAGCAATGGAAAACCAACTATTACACCGGCGGCATAGGCTGCCGGTTTTGCATTACGGAGGGAACATACATGGCAAAAACAGTGGATATCACAGAGAAACTCAGCTTTGATGAGAATCCCCGTCTGGTCATCAAGGGACGGGAAATTGAAGTAAATGCAGACGCTTCTACCATGCTGAAACTGATTGGAGCTTATAAAGACGGCGGAGACCTGGAGGCAGTGCTGGAAATGTTCCAGCTTTTATTCAATGAGGAAGGCAGAAAAGCCATTGAAGATTTAAAACTTTCCTTTAAGGACCTGCAGGCAGTCATTGAGGCGGCCACAGGGCTGGTTATGGGGGAAGACGAATCCGGGGGAGAGTTCTGACCCGTACTATGATCTGATTGACGATTTTGATTTAATCGTATCGTCTTTTCAGTCACAGTACGGGCTGCGCTTGTCAAGGGAGTTTAAAAACGGAATGAAATGGGCGGAATTCAAAAGCCTGCTGACAGGCATTGCCCCGGACACAGCCCTGGGCAGGATAGTGAGTATCCGGGCGGAAAACGACAAAAACGTGCTGAAGCACTTCAGCAGGGAACAGCGCCAAATCCGCAGCGAGTGGAGAAAACGCAGCGCCAAAAGCATGGAGCCTAAGCAGGTGGAAGAGTTCCTTGAACAGATGAAACAGACATTCATAGACCTGGCAGAAGGGAGTGTTCCTCATTGAAATGGAGAAAATAAAATGCCCTTATTGCGGGCATCCCCAGAATATCCAGCGTGCGCCGGAGGCCCAGTGCCGCGGTGTGTTCATCCGGTGCCGGGCAAGGCACTGCAGAAAAATATTTGAGATAACCATAAAAAAAGACAAGTAGTGCCGCTGTGCCGATGTCTTTCGGACAAAGGCAGGTGGTAATATGCCAGCTCAAAGCGTGGGCGAAATCGGGCTTGACCTGGTAGTCAATAAAAACGGGTTTGACCGGCAGATGTCCGGCATCCAGAAACTAGCTAAAAAAGCAGGCGCGGCCCTTGCGGCGGCATTCGCGGTAAAAAAGATAGCCGCGTTCGGAAAACAGTGCCTGGATCTGGGTTCTGACCTGGCGGAAGTGCAGAACGTGGTGGACGTAACCTTCACTTCCTTGTCAGGAAAAATAGACAAATTTGCAAAGAAGGCAGTCCAGTCTGCAGGATTGTCAGAGACCATGGCCAAGCAGTACGCAGGCACGTTCGGTGCCATGGCCAAATCTTTCGGGTTCGCAGAAAAAGACGCTTATGCCATGTCC
Organism: uncultured Lachnospiraceae bacterium; assembly: GCA_910588825.1. Classification (GTDB taxonomy): domain Bacteria; phylum Bacillota; class Clostridia; order Lachnospirales; family Lachnospiraceae; genus MGBC164599. The sequence continues at coordinate 4,877 of CAJURF010000078.1, read as the reverse complement.
ACAGCCCTGACCCAGCTGGCCGGTGACGTGGCGTCATTTTACAACCTGTCCCAGGATGAAGCCTATACAAAGCTGAAATCCGTATTCACCGGGGAGACAGAAACCCTCAAAGACCTGGGCGTTGTCATGACCCAGACCGCGCTGGACCAGTACGCGTTATCCAATGGCATCGGCAAAACGGTCCAGGAAATGACAGAGTACGAAAAAGTGGCCCTGCAGTATAAATTCGTTACAGAACAGCTGTCCGGAGCCTCCGGTGATTTCCTGCGTACTTCAGACGGCTGGGCCAACCAGGTGCGTATTCTGAAACTGCAGTTTGACAGTTTGAAAGCCACACTGGGCCAGGGGCTGATCAACGTATTCACGCCGGTGATTAAGGCGGTAAACGCGCTTCTGGGACGGCTGGCTGTGCTGGCGGAGGCCTTCAAGTCCTTTACGGAGCTGATTACCGGCAGCAAATCTTCTGGGGCAGGCGGCATTTCGGCTTTGTCCGGCGCCGCTGCAGTGACCAGCGAGGGTCTTAGTGACGCGGCTGGTTCTGCAGATAACCTGGCGGACAACACTTCTGGTGTAGGAAAAGCCGCGAAAAAAGCCGCCAAAGAAATGAGAGCCCTGATGGGGTTTGACCAGATCAGCAGGCTGGCTGAGCCTTCAGGTGATGATTCCGATGACAAGGACAAAGGGAGCTCTGGAAGCATCCCGGCAATCCAGGGAAGTCCGGTGGATTATGGGGCTCTGGCTGAGGGGGAAACGGTCCTTGATAAGCTGGGCGGGAAGTTTCAGGGGCTGATCAGCCGTGCAAAAGAACTGGCATCTCTTTTCAAAAAAGGATTTGAGATAGGGTTTGGGGACAGCGGCACGAAGATTGCATCTATCAAAAAACACCTGCAGGGAATTGGGAAATCCCTGAAAGAAATCTTTACGGACCCCCAGGTAGTAAAAGCGGCGGAAGGGCTGATGGATTCCATTGCGCTGAACGCAGGGAAGATGGCAGGGGCATTTGCCAGCATCGGCCTTGCTATTGCTGACAATCTTGTGGGCGGTTTTGATAAATACCTGCAGAACAGTAAAGATTACATAAAAGAACGGCTGATATCCATCTTCGATGTATCTTCAGATATCGCAGACCAGATTGGTGATTTTTCGGTGGTGCTTGCGGATATTCTTGAAGTATTCCGGAGTGATGCCGCAAAACAGATTACTGCTTCTATTATCGGTATTTTTTCAGATGGCTTTTTTGGGGCCCTGGACCTGGGGCTGAAACTGGGCAGGGATATCATTTACGTGATCACGCAGCCGGTCATTGAGAATAAAGACAAGCTGAAAGAGGCGCTGGAAAACACGCTTGAACCAATTTCTACAGTATTGGATTCCCTTCACGGTGTTGTGAAAAACACTTTTGAAAAAATCCACCAGGTATATGATGAGCACCTGGCCCCGGCATTCGAGCATATAAAAAATGGATTTTCCACCGTTTTTGCAGCCGCCCTGGATGCTTACAACGAATATCTTGCCCCAGTGCTGGACTGGATCGCTGAGAGGTTCTCAGCACTGGTGTCGGATTATATACAGCCCCTGATTGATGCATTTTTAGAATTTTCGGCAAAAGCAATAGAAGCACTGTCCATCTTCTGGGAATTCATATCCCCGTTCGTGGCATGGTTTGTGGAAAAATTTATTGCCCAGCTTGCCACGAAGCTCCAGTGGCTGTGGACGAAATTTGAATTTGTATTCAGCGCGCTGTCTGCCATAGTCCAGAGGTTCCTGGAAGTGCTGAGCGGGATTATTGATTTCCTGATAGGAGTTTTTGCTGGTGACTGGGAGCGGGCCTGGAATGGCGTGAAGGAGATTTTTGGGGGCATTCTCAACGGGATTTACGGCGTGGCAAAGGCAGTATGGAACCTGATTAAGAATACGATTGAGACAGCAGTCAACGCCATTAAGTCCACAATCCAGGTGGTATTCAGCGGAATAAAAACGCTGGTTTCAGGGGTGTGGAATGTCATTAAAAATGTTACGAAGACCGCATGGGAGGCAGTCCAGAAATTCATATCAGACCCAATAGGAAACATTAAAAGAGTGGTAAATGAGGGCCTGGAAGCGGTTAGAAATAAATTTTCTACGGCGCTTTCTCCCATCAAAGACACCGTATCTGGGATTTTCAATGGCTTGTGGAATACAATCCGCGGGGTGTGTAATTCTATTCTGGGAGGGACTGAGAACCTGGCAAATGGTGTGATTAATGCAGTAAACAGCATAGCCAATGCCTTCAACAACATGTCTTTCAGCATACCCGACTGGGTGCCGTTCTACGGCGGGGGGACACTGGGATTCAGCCTGCCTACATTTTCAAATGTTTCCCTTCCCCGGCTTGCCCAGGGCGGTTTTGTAAAGAAGAACACACCCCAGCTTGCCATGATCGGCGACAACAGGCACCAGGGAGAAGTAGTAGCCCCGGAAGGAAAGCTGCAGGAAATGGTGGACGCGGCGGTAAGGGCTGCCGGAAGCGGCATCACCCGGCAGGAGCTGGAAGGCATAATTGACGGCGCAGTCCTGCGGATTGTGGCGGCTCTGGAACAGCTGGGATTTTACGTGGATTCCGAAGAACTGGCCAGGGCAGTAAGGAAGGGAGAACGGCGTCTGGATATGCGGTACAATCCTGTGATGTTTAATTAAACGGAGGTGCTTATGGGCAGAGAAATCTTAAAAGCCGGGGGTGTAGTGCTCCCTGCTCCTGTCTCCATAACGGTTAATGATGAAATTATATGGAGTGCAGATACTGGCAGGACCATGTCCGGCCAGATGGTGGGGGAGGCGGTGGCAGAGAAAAAGAATGTGGGAATCAAATGGGGATGCCTGATTGAAGGCGATATGATGCAGATTAGAAGATATCTGGTGCCTGGTTTTTTTCCAGTCAGTTTCCGGGATGACGGGGTTATGCTGGCCATAGAGTCTTACCGGGGGACTCTGAGCAAAGAACAGCTGGGATGGCTGGGTGGGGAGTTTTGGTATCGGAGTGTGAGCGTGGATATTATCCAGAGGTGATTGGGTTATGATAAATGTAAGCAGAGAGTTTAAGCAGGTCCTTGAAAAAAACAGGAAATTTTATACGTATGCGGATATCGTGCTTGCCGATGAAACAGAACTCAGGCTGGATAATGACAGAATCATGACTGGCGGTCTGCGGATTGAAGATGCCGTATCGTCGGATGATTCATTTGACATTGGAGCTGCAATTATTAACAAGTGTACGGTGAAAATCAATAATATTGATGAGGCGTTTTCGCCTTATGATTTCACCGGCGCGGAAGTAACAGCATATGTGGGGTTAAAGCTGGCGGACAACAGAATAGAGAAAATCCGTAAAGGCACGTATGCAGTTGATGAGGCTAAGTATAATGGCAGTACGATTGCTTTATCGTGCCTGGACAATATGCGAAAATTTGACAAACCCTACAGTCTCAGCAGGCTGGTCTATCCAGCCACACTGGGGGAGATTGTCCGGGATGCCTGCAGTGTCTGTGAGGTATACCTCCAGACGCAGACATTCCCGCACCACAATTTCGTCATCCAGAGCCGTCCGGCAGACGAAGCGGCCACATTCCGGGAGGCCATCAGCTGGGCGGCACAGATCGCCTGCTGTTTCTGCAGGTGTGACGTATATGGGCGGCTGGAATTAAAATGGTATGACGTCCAGGCACTGGAAAGGGCTTCGCTGGACGGGGGCTCATTTAAGCCCTGGACCGGCGGAGATACCATAGACGGCGGGACATTTAAACCCTGGACCGGCGGCACGGTGTACGATGGCGGAACATTCGGAGACCGGGATAATATCCACCACATTTACTCCAGCTTTTCCGTAGATATCGCCACAGATGATGTGGTTATTACGGGTGTCCGCGTGCTTGAAAAAACAAAAGAAGACGATAAAGACGCCATTGTTACGTATCAGTCCGGCACAGACGGCTACGTCCTCAGTGTTGAGAACAATGACCTGATACAGGGCGGTGCCGGGCAGGAAATAGCGGACTGGCTGGGGGAGCAGTTAATCGGCCTGCGGTTCCGCCCGGCAAGCGTTACCCACTTGAGTGACCCCACCATAGAGGGCGGTGATGTGGGTTTTTTGACAGACAGGAAGGGGCGTACATACCGCATTGTCGTGTCCAATACCCACTTTACAGCAGGGGATTCCCAAAGTACGTCCTGCAACGCGAAAACTCCGGCCAGAAACAGCGCAACCCGGTATTCAGCAGAAACGAAGGCTTATGTGGAAAACCGGAAGAATTTTGAGAAAGAGCGGACAGACAGGCAGCTTGCTCTTGAGAATCTTGCCGGCCTTCTGTCAAGCAGCCCGGGGATGTATGCGACAGAAGACCCGCCCGGGGACCCAAATGCAGTCCGGTACCTGCATGATAAGCCGACGGTGGCGGAATCAAAGAATGTCATCAAGTTCACGTCGGAAGCCATCGGGATATCGAACGATGGCGGAAAAACGTATCCATACGGGCTGATTCTGACCGGGGATGCCATACTGAACAAGATATACGCAATAGGCATTGATGCTGGTTATATCAAAGCCGGAATACTCAGCGTAGGCGATACGGGGGAGGAAACCCTTTACGTCAATTTCCGTACCAAAGAAGTGCGGATCAGGCCGGAGACATTTTCCCTGGCTTCAGGGAAGACCATAGATTCCATAGCACAGGAGAAGGCAGACGCCGCCCAGAGGAATGCGCAGGCCCAGGCAGGAAAAGCCCTGAACGATTTTGTCAGCACAGTGTATGACCCAAAGATAGCCAGCCTCCAGAGCCAGATAGACGGGCAGATAGAAACATGGTATTACGATTACCAGCCAGCGCTTTCAAATGCCCCGGCAT
>CAJURF010000077.1 GCA_910588825.1 uncultured Lachnospiraceae bacterium | reverse complement strand
TTATGGTGGGTATGGCGCAGTTGGTTAGCGCGCCAGATTGTGGCTCTGGAGGCCGAGGGTTCGAATCCCTCTATCCACCTTTTTGGCGAAGGGCTATCGCCAAGCGGTAAGGCACAGCACTTTGACTGCTGCATGCGCTGGTTCGAATCCAGCTAGCCCTGTTAGAGGTTATGAATGGTCAGCTGTGCGCAGAGATTAGGGTGTGCATGGCTGAAACTTTGTAAAGCGGCAGTTTTTGTGATAGATGTCCTGTCTGCTCAGCCCTCGTAGGTTTCGGACAGGAAAGACAGGGGATATTAGCTCAGATGGTAGAGCACTTGACTTTTAATCAAGTTGTCCGGGGTTCGATTCCCCGATATCTCATAACAAGGAACTATGCGGAAGAATAAAACATCCGGGGAAGATTTTGCTTCCCCGGATGTTTTATTCTTCCGCTTCTTCTGATTCATTAGGAGTTTTTGAATCAGCGTCTTCTGATGCTTCCGTCTTACAAGGAATTTTCTTGTGTTGAAGGTCGAAAATAATCTGAGTAATCCTGTTTTGTTCGGTCTCATTCATTTCTAAGAAACGGCACCCGTATTCGAATCCAAGATAGTCTTTTTCCGTTACCCGCAGTACCTTACAAAACAGCAGAGAGGCGTCTCTTTCTTCGAACAGCTTTACATTTAGTAAAAGCCTGTCCCCTTTATGGTATCGGGCATTTGAAATAATACATGCGCCGCCTACGCTGATGTTTAGAATCCTGCATGGTTCTTCGCCTGCGGCGGTTCTGCCTACAGATGTGATGGTACCATCAATGTTGGTATCCACACGAAAGAATGCCCGGTCATTTCCCAGCCGTATGAGTGTCAGATTCTCAACTTTCCAGATATGTTCCGGCATTGGCATAGTGGTGCCTTCCAGATAGACGGCCTTTTCATTTTTGTCATCATAACCGCGGATTCTGATTTGTACAATGCTTTGCGGGTCTTCGGAAAATGTTGTCTCTGAATACTGATACAGCTCTGCCGTATTCTCCTGTATGTTCATGAGTTTTGCAATAAATAATACTTGTCCTTCGAGAGTCGATATTTCCACCCGCATACCAGAGTATTCTGCTAAATTGTCTGTACTCAGATTTTCATCGGTGTCTCTGTGTTCCGGCGCTTCGCTTCTTTTCCTTTTCTTACCAAATAAACCGAAAAGTCCCACCTTTGTCCTCCTTTTTGAATATGTAATCGTTCCCAGCGTTCCACTCAGACAGGGGCTGACTATGGTTCTTGTCTGGATGGAGTACGTGGCGTATATGAAAAAATTATAATTTATACAAATGAAAATAGCAAGGATTTGTTACAGTAAGGAGCTGTAGAAAAATAAGTGATACAGACCTAACCTGTATGAAAAGAGACGCCCCTGTCCTGATAGTAAGACAGGGGCGTCTCTTTCGTTAATCTATATTAATAAGAAAGGAGGGGCCGGAAGCCGTCTGCTTCCGGCTAAATATGAAAAAGAAAAAAATTATATATAAAAAGGTATTGCCCTTTGTTGAATATTACTATACCAGTCAGATGTGAGAAAAATGTGTTTAAAAAATGAAATAAATATGAATTTCACTGAAATGACAAAAGCGGCTTGTTATATGTATTCCACACCAGTGTAGCATGAAATATGAATAAACTGTTAAGGTGTATAAAAAAGGCGTGACTAAATCTGAAAATGATGATAAAATGAAAACAAGAACAATTGTTTGGCAAATTCAATTTGAGGTGAACAGTTATGGCAAAGAAAATGGGATTCTGGTTGTTGGCTGCGATACTGATGGTGAATGGATTTTCCTGGGAGGTGCTGGCTGCGGGCGCACAGGAGAATATTGTTTCAGACATCTCAGAGACCTGGGTGAATCCAGTCTATGAAGGAGTGGTGGGAATCGAAAGCCCAGCAGAGGAGCCAGGGCAGCAGGAGGGACGTGCGGGAAGCGGGAATTCAGATTATGTATCTTTAAAAGAGGCTTCTGATTATATGTGCAGCCAGCTGGTGGAGCGGGCCGGAGTGATCACTGTGCGGGTGCAGACGAATATATCTAATCTCAGCAGTCTTGCCTCTACAGTGTTTGAGAATGCGGTGGCCGTGAGTAGAAAGACTTCTGGATGGGAAGGTGACTATATTGTTTATCATGTGGGAAGTTACAGGGTTCAAGTTTCTTATTTCGCGGCAGGAAGGTATACCCTTACCTATTCGGTAACTTATTTATCTACCAGAGCACAGGAGCAGAAAGTTACTGCTAGGGTGAAAAGTATTCTGTCTTCCCTGGGCGTGGAAAGAATGACCACTTACGGGAAGATCAGAACCATTTATAACTATATCTGCAGTAATGTGTCATATGATCAGGAAGGGTTAAATGACAGCTCCGTTGGAAAATTTACGGCCTATAATGCGCTTTTTAAGAAAAAAGCAGTATGTCAGGGGTATGCCAGCCTGTTTTACCGGATGGCCGTGGAATCCGGACTCCGCGCCAGGGTGGTTACGGGGGAATCCCGCTCTGAGCCCCATGCCTGGAATATTGTGAAACTGGGGAACCGTTATTATAATGTAGACAGTACCTGGGATGCGGGAAAGAAGACTTATACGTATTTTCTGAAGAACAGCCCGGAGTTTCCGGATCATGTACGGGAGGCAAAATACCAGACCAGTTCTTTTCAGAGTACATATCCCATGACTGTGAAGTCCTATAAAGTTTCGAACAGTATCCCCATATACAATCTGGCTGCAGCCAAAGTTTCAGGGATAAAAAATAAAAAATATAATGGCAGGAAGCAGACTCAGAAGGCCGTTTTGAAAATGGGCAAAGTCAAGCTGAAAAATGGAAGAGATTATAAAGTATCTTATAGAAATAATAGAAAGAAAGGCACTGCTACGATTATTTTTGTTGGGAAAGGCAGATATTCAGGAACATTGAAGAAGAACTTTAAGATAACTCCCAAAAAGAAAAGCGCAAAAAGGTAAAAGAAAAAAGAGCCGCTGTGGAGAGGGTACATCTCTTCACAGCGGTTCTTTTTCTTTTAGTTACCCGCTAAACTGTCTCTCAGCTTTTCTGCCATTTCGTCAATCTGTTCTTTTTCGATAACCAGAGGTGGAACCAGACGCAGAACATTTCCTCCTGCAGAGATCACCAGCAGCTGGTTTTCCAGGGCGCGGCTGATTATCTGTCCAACGGGGATATCCTCCAATACCAGCCCCTGCATGAACCCTTTTCCTCTGCGGGCTTTTATAAAAGGAAAACTTTCTGCCAGCTTGTCCAGCTGTTCTTCCAGGTATGGTGTCAATTCACGTACGTGTCCGGTGAGATTTTCCTGTTCAAAGATATCAATTACCTGGCTGACTGCAGCACAGGCCAGGGGGTTTCCGCCATAGGTGGAGCCGTGGTCTCCTGGTACTAAAGAACTGGACGCGGCTTTGGCGTTCAGAAGGAACGCACCCACCGGGAAGCCGCAGCCCAGAGCCTTTGCACAGGTCATAATATCTGGCTTTACACCGTATTCCTGCCAGGCAAAATAATAGCCGGTTCTTCCCATACCACATTGAATTTCATCGAAGATCAGCAGGATATCTTTTTCATCACAGAGCTTACGAAGGTTTTGTAAAAATTCCGGGGACGCAGGATAGATGCCTCCTTCACCCTGTATGGGCTCGACGATGATGGCACAGACAGAATCATCCATAAGGGCTATGACGCTGTCAAAATCGTTAAAATCGGCGAATTTTACACCGCTCATGAGAGGCTCAAATGGTTCCCGGTAAGCAGGTGTGCCGGTAACGGACAGGGCTCCCACAGACCTGCCGTGAAAAGAGTGGTTCATAGCGATGATGCTGTGGCCTGCGCGGCCGTCCCGGCTGGAGGCGTACTTTTTTGCGGCTTTCAATGCGCCTTCAATGGCCTCTGTTCCACTGTTCGTAAAAAATACTTTATCCATGCCGCTGATACCCAGTATCCGGCTGCCGGCCTCTATCATAGGGACATTATAATACAGGTTGGAAATATGTATCAATTTCTGGGACTGTTCCTGGAGGGCTCTGGTAAAGGAAGGATGGTTGTAACCCAGGGCATTTACGGCGATTCCTGCCGCAAAATCCAGGTACTTCCTGCCCTCCACGTCATATAAATACACACCGTCTCCTTTTTCAAAAACTACAGGAAACCGGTTGTATGTGTGCAGGATATTTTGTTCTGATTGTTCAATGCACGGATTCGTTTTCATGGTAATATCTCTCCTCGTCTTCCCGTAAAATGGCTGTGCCGATACCTTTGTTGGTGAATATTTCCAGAAGGAGGCTGTGTGGGATCCGCCCGTCCAGAATATGTACCCGGTTGACACCCTCCTGAATGGCGTGGATGCAGTTGTTCAGCTTGGGAATCATCCCTCCGCCCACGTTGCCCTGAGTGATCAGCTGTCTTGCCTCCTGCACCCGCAGTTCGGAAATCAGGGTTTTGGGGTCCTTGGGGTCCCGGTATACCCCTTCCATATCTGTGAGAAATGCCAGCTTCTCCGCATTCATCGCCGATGCGATGGCACAGGCGGCATCATCGGCATTGATATTATAGGTATGGCAGTCCTGGTCCATGCCGATGGGGCACACAATGGGCAGAAAGTCTTTTTCCAGCAGATCTTCCAGGAGTTTGGGGGTCACTTTGTTGATCTCTCCCACGAAGCCGATGTCCTGGCCGTCAGACAGCTTTTTGTCCACATGGAGCAGGCCCCCGTCTTTGCCGCTGATTCCCACGGCTTTGACACCCAGTGACTGTACCAGGGATACCAGCTCTTTGTTCACTTTTCCAAGAACCATTTCTGCCAGTTCCATAGTATCTGTGTCAGTTACCCGCAGACCGTTGACAAATCTGGGTTCCATTCCCACCTTTTCTACCCAGCGGTTGATTTCTTTTCCGCCGCCATGGACGATAATGGGTTTGAAACCCACCAGTTTTAAAAGAACCACGTCTTCGATGACATTTTTCTTTAATTCTTCATCTACCATGGCGCTTCCGCCGTATTTTACAACTACAATTTTTCTGTTGAAACGCTGAATATATGGCAGTGCCTCGATGAGCACTTCAGCCTTGTCCAGATATTTTTGGTTGACCATCTGAATCGTTCCTCCTAGTCTATGAGCGGTAGTCCGCATTGATATCCACGTATTTGTGAGTCAGGTCGCAGCCCCAGGCGGTGGCGTGTGCATTCCCCTGCTTCAGGTCTGCCACAGCTGTCACGGTTTTCTCGGATAAAATCCGGGTGGCTGTTTCCTCGCTGTAGGGAAGCGCTCTTCCATTTTCTGTCAGCTGGAGTTTTCCAGCAGCGCTTTCGATGAACAAATCTACTTGGTCCGGGTCAAAGTCTGCGCCGGAGTATCCCATGGCACAGAGAATTCGTCCCCAGTTGGCGTCGTGGCCGTACAAGGCCGCTTTGGTCAGGCTGGAGGATACCACAGACCTTGCCAGTACAGCCGCCTGCTGCTTTTGGGCTGCGCCTTTGACTGTTACTTCGAATAAGGCGGTACAGCCTTCTCCGTCGGCGGCAATGGATTTGGCCAGGGTTTCATTCACAAAGAGAAGCGCTTCCAGAAATGTCTGGTAATCCTGATTTTCTTCTGTGATTTCTGGATTTTCTGCCAGACCGCTGGACAGAAGCAGTACTGTGTCATTGGTGGAGGTATCCCCATCTACGGAAATCATATTATATGTGTCCTCAACAGCGAGGGATAAGGCTTTCTGCAGCAGTTCGCCAGAGATACAGGCATCTGTGGTGACGAAGCTGAGCATGGTGCACATATTAGGGTGGATCATGCCGGAGCCTTTGCACATGCCCCCAATGTGTACCGTTTTTCCTCCCAGAATGATGGAGACAGCGGCTTCTTTCTTCACAGTATCGGTGGTCATAATCGCCTGAGCCGCCATCCGGGAGGCTTCTCTGCTGTCTGATAATGTGTCTGCCATCTGATGGATGCCCGTTTTGATACAGTCCATAGGCAGAGGCTGTCCGATGACACCTGTGGAAGCCACCAGAACAGAGTCCGTGGGGATTTTCAATGCCTGTGCCGCTTCCAGGGCGGTTTCCCGGCAGGCATCCATGCCCTCTGCCCCGGTGCAGGCATTGGCGATTCCGCTGTTGCACACCAGAGCCTGGACACCGAACTGTCTGGATACCAGTTCCTGGTCCCATAATACAGGTGCTGCCTTCACCACATTGGTGGTAAATGTCCCTGCGGCCCGGCAGGTGCAGGTGCTGTACAGCATGGCCATATCTTTCCCACCGTTTTTTTTGATTCCCGCGGCTGTGGAGGCTGCCAGGAATCCCTTTGGCGCTGTGACACCGCCGTCAATCAGTTGATTTTGCATAATTTTCATGCTCCTTTCATATGTGTATGATTTTTAGGGCACGCTTTAGGGGAACAGAGGGATGGATTCCAGCCCTGTTCTCTCGTCCAATCCGAACATCAGATTCATATTCTGCACGGCCTGGCCTGCTGCTCCTTTTATCAGATTGTCCATGGCGCCCATCAGTATTATCCTGTGGGTTCTGGGGTCAATCTGGAAGTTTACGTCCACATAGTTTGAGCCTCTTACCCAGCGGGTCTGGGGGTACACGTCTTTTTCCAAAACTCTGACGAAGGTTTCTTTTTGATAATAATGGTCATAAATTTCCCGGAGCTGGGCATAGTCCGCATTTTCGTGTTCTTTTGTCAAAGAGGCATAGGCTGTCACCAGAATTCCCCGGTTCATGGGAACCAGATGAGGGGTGAAGCTGATGACCAGGTCTTCCCCGGCTGCAATGCTGAGCTGATCCTCAATTTCCGGTGTGTGGCGGTGGGTGGCTGCGCCGTATGCCTTGATGTTCTCGTTGACCTCGCAGAACAGGTTATCGGTTTTTGCACCCCGGCCTGCACCGGATACGCCGGATTTGGCATCTATGATGATGGTGGAAGGGTCAAGAAATCCTTCTTTCAGGAGGGGATAGATGCTCAGGATAGAGCAGGTGGGGTAGCAGCCGGGATTGGCTATGAGCCTTGCGTTTCGAATCTGGTCCCGATTGATTTCACATAGCCCATATACAGCTTCGTCAATGAACTGCGGCGCCGGGTGCTGAATACTGTACCAGGCTTCATACTTTTTCACATCTTTGATACGGAAATCTGCACTTAGGTCAATGACCTTTGTGCCGGATAGAATATCTTCCTGAATCAGAGATGCGCACAGTCCCTGAGGGGTGGCTGTGAATATAATGTCCGCCTGTCTGGCCACTTCTGCCATATTGTCATCCAGGCAGGTGCTGTCTGCGATTTCATACATGTTTTGGTAAATCTGTGTATATTCCTGGCCCACATAGCTGTGGGAACCATACCAGATTACTTCTGCTTCCCTGTGGTTCGCCAGAAGTCTGGCCAGTTCGGCTCCGGCATAGCCGGTAGCACCGATGATTCCTGCTTTTATCATAAGTTTGATACCAATCCTTTCTTTCCATGCTCAATAATGAAACATTAAACATCATATAATATTTTGCTCAATCCGTAAAGATGAAAATCCACCATACTTTATGCATAATTATACATATTTATTGAATAATATGCAAGAAATATTCAAAGAATATTCATAAATGAAGGCATTTTCTTTTTTCTATTGCATATTTTTCGAAACAGGTGTATACTTTACCAGTACAAAAATGGATTTTTTATAACAAGAGGAGGCACAAAATGGCAAAAGAAAAAGTAGTACTGGCATATTCTGGCGGTTTGGATACCACAGCCATCATTCCATGGCTGAAAGAAACATTTGATTATGAAGTAATCTGCTGCTGTATTGACTGCGGGCAGGCAGAGGAACTGGACGGATTGGAAGAGCGGGCAAAACTTTCCGGCGCGTCTAAATTGTATATTGAGAATATCATCGATGAATTCTGTGAAGAATATATTATGCCCTGTGTGCAGGCTGGCGCAGTATATGAAAATAAATATCTGCTGGGAACTTCTATGGCCCGTCCGGCGATTGCGAAAAAGCTGGTGGAGATCGCACGCAAAGAGGGGGCAGCGGCAATCTGTCATGGCGCCACAGGGAAGGGAAACGACCAGATTCGTTTTGAACTGGGAATTAAGGCACTTGCGCCGGAATTGAAAATCATTGCCCCCTGGCGTATGACTGACGTGTGGACCATGCAGTCCAGGGAGGATGAGATTGAGTATTGCAGAAAACACGGCATTGACCTGCCTTTTTCCGCAGATTCCAGTTACAGCCGTGACAGGAACCTTTGGCATATCAGCCATGAAGGACTGGAGCTGGAGGAGCCTTCCAATGAGCCTAATTACGAACATCTTCTGGTGCTTGGCGTTACCCCGGAAAAAGCCCCCGATGAGCCGGAATATGTGTCTATGACTTTTGAAAAAGGGATTCCGGTGAGTTTAAACGGCAAAAAGATGAAAGTTTCTGAAATCATTACTGAATTGAACCAGCTGGGCGGTAAACACGGCATCGGCATTGTAGATATTGTGGAAAACCGGGTAGTGGGTATGAAATCCCGGGGTGTTTATGAGACTCCCGGCGGGACTATTCTGATGGAAGCTCATGACCAGCTGGAGGAACTGGTGCTGGATCGGGCAACCATGGAGACGAAAAAAGATATGGGCAATAAATTGGCCCAGATTGTCTATGAGGGAAAATGGTTTACCCCGCTCAGAGAAGCTGTACAGGCTTTTGTGGAGTCCACCCAGGAATATGTAACTGGTGAAGTAAAGTTCAAGCTGTATAAAGGTAATATTATCAAGGCGGGAACCACATCGCCGTACAGTCTGTACAGCGAAGATCTTGCATCATTTACCACTGGGGACATGTATGATCATCATGATGCAGATGGGTTCATCACTTTGTTTGGCCTGCCTTTGAAAGTACGTGCTATGAAGATGGCTTCCTTAGAGCGGGATAAAAAATAAAGGAAAGTTTTTGTTTTTCCCGGCCAGCCGGAATATATTGTCAAGCAATAAAAGACCGCAGCACATGAGATTTTGCATAGCTGCGATACTTAACTGTTTTGGCAATATATGGCTGGCTGTTTTCAGGATTATATTTTGGGAAAAACTTTTTTCATTTCTGCTTTTTCCGAAAATTTAAGGTGATGATACAGAATATCGATAAATTCACCGTTGGATGGGGTCTTTTTGAGTTCATAGCCGGCCAGCTCGATTAAAAGCTGGCGGTTGCCTTTGAGCCAACAGTTTGCGATTGCTGTGCGCATACAATGTTCTACATTATTTTGTGTGGTATGGAAATGAGCGGCCACATCTGTACAGAGCCATTTATACACCCACAAGAGATAGTCTTCATTTTCCATGCACAGTTCCAGAGCATATTGGAGATAGCGGAACCCCTTTAATGTTGCATGTATCCCTAATTCGGATAAAAGCGTTCTGGCCTTCATAGAATACCCTCCTTATTCTTGTTATAAATGTATTGTAATATAACATTTGCGAAAATGAGGGTGAACATACAAGATTCGATAATAATCGACATGTAAAATATTTTAGAATGTGTCCGGGAGAGGTTTATGTCAACTGAGGGCAGGAGCGTGCTTGAGTTTTCAAACACGCTCTTATAGACTTCAGACAGATGGTGTCTCTCTATGGGCCAGGGAAGCTTGAATCAGACCCTTGAACAGCGGATGGGGGCGGTTGGGCCTTGACTTCAGTTCCGGGTGGGCCTGAGTGGCAATAAAGAAAGGATGGTCTTTCAGTTCGATCATTTCCACGATTCTTCCGTCCGGTGACATGCCGGAGAGAACCATTCCGTTTTCTTCCAATACATTGCGGTAATCATTGTTGACTTCATACCGGTGTCGGTGCCGTTCGTGTATGGTAGTTTCCCCATATAAGCTGTAAGACTTGGTACCCTCCTTCAGCACGCAGGGATAGGAACCCAGCCGCAGGGTGCCTCCGATATCTTCGATGTCAGCCTGGTCGGGCATCAAATCAATCACCGGATGTACGGTGCGGGGGTTCAGTTCAATGCTGTGGGCATCGGAAAGGCCGATTACATCCCTGGCAAATTCCACGATAGCAAGCTGCATGCCCAGACACAGGCCCAGGTAAGGAATCTTTTGTTCCCGTGCGTAACGGATGGCCTGAATCTTGCCCTCAATACCCCGGTCGCCGAAACCGCCGGGAACTAAAATGCCGTCTGCTTCTGCAAGCATTTCAGATACGTTTTCTTCCGTCACCTGTTCGGAGTCCACCCACAGGATATTTACGGTGGCTTTGCTGGCAATACCCCCGTGTTTTAACGCTTCCACCACACTGATATAGGCATCGTGGAGCTGGATATATTTTCCCACCAGCGCAATATTGACTTCCAGGCTGGGGTGGCGCAGCGCTTCCACCATGGCAATCCAGTCTGTGAGATCCGGCTGGGGGCAGTCCAGCTTCAGACATTCGCAGGCCACCTGTGCCAGATGTTCTTTCTCCATGGCCAGAGGGGCTTCATAGAGATATTCGACGTCCAGGTTCTGCAGAACATGGCTGCTGGGAACATTACAGAACAAAGCGATTTTGTCTTTGATCTTTTTGTCCAGAGGCAGCTCGGAGCGGCAGACAATGATGTCGGGGCGGATTCCCATTCCCTGCAGTTCTTTTACACTGGCCTGGGTGGGCTTGGTCTTCATCTCCTGGGAAGCCCGCAGGTAGGGAATCAGGGTTACATGGATCAAAATGGCGTTTTCGTGGCCGATTTCCTGCTGGAACTGCCTAATCGCCTCCAGAAATGGCTGGCTTTCAATATCGCCCACCGTTCCACCAACCTCTATGATGGCGATGCGGGTGTCGTTGCTGGTAAAGTTGCGGTAAAACCGGTTTTTGATTTCGTTAGTGATGTGGGGGATGACCTGCACAGTTCCTCCGCCGAAATCGCCCCGTCGTTCTTTGGCCAGTACGGTCCAGTAAACTTTACCTGTGGTTACATTGGAATTTTTGTCCAGGCTCTCGTCAATGAATCGTTCATAGTGCCCCAGGTCCAAGTCTGTCTCAGCACCGTCGTCTGTGACAAAAACTTCTCCGTGCTGCACCGGATTCATGGTGCCGGGGTCGATGTTGATATAGGGGTCAAATTTCTGCATGGTGACTTTGTAGCCGCGGGCTTTCAACAGACGGCCCAGGGATGCTGCTGTAATTCCTTTTCCCAGGCCGGAAACCACACCGCCGGTTACAAATACGTATTTAACAGCCATATTTCCTCCATTTCTTTTCTGCTTTTCTCCTGTACTCCGCATATTTTCCGGTGGATAACAGATAACATCCACGGCTGTCTGCAGGGTGCAGTTTTTATTGTATTGGGGTGATAGGAACAGTATACTACATTTTTCCGATTTTCCATATGGCTTTTTATAAAACTTTAAGAATGAATGCAATTTATTTCGAAATCTGCATATTGATTTATTTCTGGGGTGTACTTATAATATATAAATGGCGACTAAAAGAGGAGGAGCAATATGGGCAATAAACCAAGTAATAATCAGCGGGGAAATAACAATGGGCCGCTGAATAACGGACCAAAGAATAAGCAGTCAATTCTTGTGTTCCTGCTGTGCCTGATGGTGACATTGGTGGGCGTCAGTCTGTTTACAAATATGTTTAACGGCGGCACGGAAGAAATCACATACAGTGAATTTCTCACCATGCTGGAGGACGATGAGATTAAGAAAGTGGTGATCCAGAATGGCGCCATTACCATAACCCCGAAAGAACAAAAAGACCCGTTCAGGGAAAAGACTTATTATGTGAATGCTCTTGAGAGCGGAGACAAATTGGTGGAGCGTCTGGAGAAACAGGACGATGTGGCCTATGAGCTGGAACTGCCTGACCCGGTGGCAGAATTTGTCGCTACTATTATCAGCATTATGCTGCCAACGCTTCTGCTGTTCGGGCTTTTGATGCTTTTTATGCGCAGAATGAACCGAGGCGGAATGATGGGGGTAGGAAAGAGCAAGGCGAAAGCTTATGTTCAGAAAGAGACAGGCGTTACCTTTCATGATGTGGCTGGCCAGGATGAGGCCAAGGAGTCTCTCCAGGAAGTGGTGGAATTCCTCCATGACCCGGGGAAATATACGGCTATCGGGGCAAAGCTGCCAAAGGGCGCGCTGCTGGTGGGCCCTCCGGGAACTGGGAAAACCCTTTTGGCAAAGGCTGTGGCAGGGGAGGCCCATGTGCCGTTTTTCTCCCTGTCCGGGTCGGATTTTGTGGAAATGTTTGTGGGTGTGGGAGCTTCCCGTGTGAGGGATTTGTTTGAGGAGGCCAAGAAGAATGCGCCCTGTATTATTTTTATAGATGAGGTGGACGCCATTGGAAAGAGCCGGGATGCCCATTATGGCGGCGGCAACGATGAGCGGGAGCAGACTCTGAATCAGCTTTTGGCGGAGATGGATGGATTCGAGGCGTCTAAAGGGCTTTTGATTCTGGCGGCTACCAACCGTCCTGAGGTGCTGGACCCGGCGCTGCTTCGCCCCGGGCGTTTTGACCGCCGGGTGATTGTGGACCGCCCGGATCTGAAAGGGCGTGTGGATATTCTGAAAGTACACGCTAAAAACGTCCTGCTGGACGAGACCGTGGATTTTGAAGAGATTGCCCTGTCCACATCCGGAGCTGTGGGATCGGATCTGGCAAATATGATCAATGAGGCGGCAATTCTGGCTGTAAAGAATGGGCGTAAGGCTGTGAGCCAGAAGGATCTGTTCGAAGCCGTTGAGGTGGTCCTGGTGGGCAAGGAAAAGAAGGACCGGATTCTCAGCACTGAGGAGCGGAAGATCGTATCTTATCATGAAGTGGGCCACGCGCTGGTGAGCGCCCTGCAAAAAGACGCAGAGCCAGTGCAGAAGATCACCATTGTTCCCCGCACCATGGGAGCATTGGGCTATGTGATGCAGGTTCCTGAGGAAGAGAAATATCTGAATACGAAAAAAGAGCTGGAGGCTATGCTGGTGGGGTATCTGGGAGGCCGCGCAGCGGAGGAGATTGTCTTCGATACGGTTACCACAGGAGCGGCCAATGATATTGAAAAGGCCACGAAAATGGCCCGCGCCATGGTCACCCAGTATGGAATGTCGGAGAAGTTCGGCCTGATGGGGCTGGCTTCCCAGAAGAGCAAATATCTGGATGGCCGTACTGTTCTGGAATGCGGGGACGATACCGCCACAGAAGTGGATCATGAAGTGATGATTCTGCTCCACAATTCTTATGAGGAGGCAAAACGGCTGCTTCAAGAGAACCGGGAAGTAATGGACAGAATTGCAGAGTTTCTCATTGAAAAGGAAACCATAACAGGAAAAGAGTTTATGAAGATATTCCGGGAAGTGAAAGGTCTGCCGGAACCAGAGGAAACGGAAAAGAAGTCCGTTCCCCGGATTGAGGAAAAAGCAAAAGCACCCATAGAGACAGCTGTAGATGCCGGATAAGGCGAAGATGCGGCAGAGGGGCGGGGGATATTTCTATGGATTTTGAAGAAGAATTGAAAAAGCTTCCGGCCCGGCCGGGAGTCTATCTGATGCATGACGCAAAAGATGAGATTATATATGTGGGAAAGGCCATAAGTCTGAAAAACAGGGTGCGCCAGTATTTTCAGTCCAGCCGGAATAAAGGGGTCAAAATTGAACAGATGGTGACTCATATTGCCCGGTTTGAGTACATTGTCACAGACTCGGAGCTGGAAGCACTGGTGCTGGAGTGTAATCTGATTAAAGAGCACCGTCCCAAGTATAATACTATGCTGAAGGACGACAAAAGCTATCCGTTTATTCAGATGACTGTGGAGGAGGATTTCCCCAGGATTTTGTTTGCCAGGAGAATGAAAAAGGATAAGTCCAGGTATTTTGGGCCCTATACCAGTGCGGGAGCGGTGAAAGATGCCATTGAACTGATACGCAGGATTTATCATCTGCGGGCATGTAACCGGAAGCTGCCTCAGGATATGGGGAAAGACCGGCCCTGTCTGTATTATCACATCCATCAGTGCGATGCGCCCTGCCAGGGGAATGTGGGCAAAGAGGCTTACCAGCAGGGAGTGAAGGGAGCACTGGAATTTTTGGGCGGGCGTTATCAGGAGGTGATACAAAAGCTGCAGGAGAAGATGCAGCAGGCATCTGAAGAACTGCGGTTCGAGGATGCCATGGAGTACCGGGATCTGATCCAAAGTATCCAAAAGATTGGCGAAAGGCAAAAAATCACTGGGCACAGCGGAGAGGACAATGACGTGATTGCCATGGCCATGGATGGAGAGGATGCCATTGTCCAGGTGTTCTTTATCCGCGGCGGGCGGCTGATCGGCCGGGATCATTTCTATCTGAAAGTGGCCGGGGGAGATACCAGAAGCCAGGTGATGACCAGTTTTCTAAAACAGTTTTACGCTGGAACGCCGTTTATTCCCCGTGAGCTGATTTTGCAGGAAGAAGTGGAGGATGAACAGATTATTGCAAGCTGGTTAACCTCCCGGCGGGGACAGAAAGTCAGCATCCGTGTTCCGAAGAAAGGCGTGAAAGAGAAAATGGTGGAAATGGCGGCACAGAACGCGTCATTGATTCTCAGCCAGGATAGGGAGAAGATCAAACGGGAAGAGGGCCGCACCATCGGCGCTGTCAAAGAGGTGGCAGGGTGGCTGCGGCTGGATTCGATTGTACGGATGGAGGCCTATGATATATCAAATATCAGCGGGTTTCAGTCCGTTGGTTCTATGGTGGTCTATGAGCGGGGAAAACCGAAAAAGAGTGATTACCGCAAATTTAAGATTCAATCAGTGCAGGGTCCTAATGATTATGCCAGTATGGAAGAAGTTCTGACTCGAAGGTTTACCCATGATTCGTCGGGAAAAGAGTTTGACAGTTTTTCCAGGTATCCGGATTTGATCATGATGGACGGCGGAAAGGGCCAGGTAAATGTGGCTCTGGCTGTGCTGGAAAAGTTGAATCTGACGATTCCGGTCTGCGGAATGGTCAAAGATGACCGCCATCAGACCAGGGGATTGTATTATAATGATGAAGAAATTCCCATTGATATTTCATCGGAGGGCTTTCGGCTGATTACCAGGATACAGGATGAGGCTCACAGATTTGCCATAGAATATCATAGAAGTCTGCGGAGCAAGGGTCAGGTGCATTCTGTTTTGGACGACATTCCGGGAATCGGTCCGGCCAGGAGAAAGGCTTTGATGAAACAGTATAAGTCTCTGGAGAGTATCCGGCAGGCTTCCAGGGAAGAACTCCGTCAGGTGCCGTCTATGAATGAGCGTGCTGCGGCTCAGGTGTACGAGTTTTTCCACAGCAGCGATAAAGATGAAGGAGGAGAATAGAGTATGAAGGGTGTACCCATTACAAAATTTATGCAGGAGCTGGGGCTGGAGAATCTGACGCCGGAGATGGATCTGAATGATAAACAGGTGACAGTTTCCGAGATCAACCGTCCGGCTCTGCAGCTGACTGGATATATGGAGCATTTTGCGGCTAAAAGGACACAGCTGATCGGCTATGTGGAATTCAGCTATCTGGAACATTTGACAGAGGAGGAGCGCAACTTTGCCTATGAGCGTTTTATCTCCACAGAGGGCATTCCCTGTGTCATATTCAGTGAGAAGACAAAACCAACGGCAAAAATGCTGGAGCTGGCCTACAAATATGATGTACCTGCGCTGAGGACCAACCGCCCCACTTCCGGTTTCATGGCAGAATGTATCCGGTGGCTGGGCGTACAGCTTGCCCCGTGTATTTCTATTCACGGTGTATTAGTGGATGTGTACGGGGAGGGAATCCTGATTACAGGGGAGAGCGGAATTGGTAAGAGCGAGGCAGCACTGGAGCTGATCAGGCGCGGGCACCGTCTAGTCAGCGATGATGTGGTGGAGCTGCGGAAAGTGAGTGATGCCACTCTGGTGGGGTCTGCACCGGATATTACCCGCCATTTTATTGAACTGCGCGGCATCGGTATTTTGAATGTGAAAACCCTGTTCGGTGTGGAGTGTGTAAAAAATACCCAGTCGGTGGACCTTGTTATTAAGCTGGAAGAGTGGAACCGGGATAAAGAGTATGACCGGATGGGACTGGGTGAGGAATATATTGAATACCTGGGTAATAAAGTAGTCTGCCATTCCATACCTATCCGGCCGGGGCGGAACCTGGCTGTTATTGTGGAGGCTGCTGCAGTAAACCACCGCCAGAAGAAGATGGGATACAATGCGGCAGAGGAATTGTATAAACGGGTACAGGATAATATAGTCAGAAAAGGAAAAAAGGAGTGAAATCTGTGATGGAATATTGTTTTGGAATCGATGTGGGAGGAACCACAGTAAAATGCGGTTTGTTCCGCACTGACGGAACACTGGAGGAAAAGTGGGAGATTCCCACACGCACAGAGAATCACGGCGAGGCAATCCTTCCTGACATTGCGGCGTCTATCCTGGAAAAGATGAAAGAGAGAGGTATCACCCGTGAGATGACGGCTGGAGTGGGCGTGGACGTTCCCGGCCCGGTTAATGAGAATGGTGAAGTACCCTGCGCTGTGAACCTGCACTGGGGGTATAAACATATAGCCAGGGAGATGGAGGCCCTGACCGGACTGAAAGCCAAAGCCGCCAACGATGCAAATGCGGCTGCTCTGGGAGAATCATGGAGAGGCGGCGCGGCAGGCATACCCAATGTGCTCATGGCTACCCTGGGAACCGGCGTGGGCGGCGGGATTATTGTGGACGGCAGGATTGTCTGCGGTGCCCACGGCTCCGGGGGCGAAATCGGCCATGCAAATGTGGAACCGGAGGAAACCGAATATTGTAACTGCGGGAATCAGGGATGTCTGGAGCAGATGACTTCTGCCACCGGTATCGTGCGTCTGGCGAAAAAAGAGCTGAAAAGTAGTGATGACAGCAGTGTGCTGAGGCAGTCCCAGGTGACAGCGAAAGCGGTTTTCGATGCCTATAAGCAGGGAGATGAACTGGCCGGCCGGGTGGTAAAGAAATTTGCCTCCTATCTTGGGAGGGGACTGGCCATCTTTGCCTGTGTGACGGATCCGGAAGTGATTCTGATCGGCGGCGGGGTGTCAAAAGTACGATGCGAGCAGTGCATCTAACTGTGATACCTCGGTGATGGTCTTGTTGGA
>CAJURF010000076.1 GCA_910588825.1 uncultured Lachnospiraceae bacterium | reverse complement strand
ATTTGGAAATTATGCCTGCCATATTTAATTTTTGGGGTATGCTTTCCGGAATCATTCAGCTTGCCACAAACAAAGAAGAATACATTAAAAAGTCAATGGGATTATCTAAAAATGAGTTCCTGGAATATGGCTTTTCCCTTGTTTATCATTCGATTGAGAGGTGTCTGAAATGAAATTATCCCTAAAGAGAATCCTATCGTTTACAGCAATTCTTCTTTTCCTTATTGTTTTGATTTTTACGGCGGTTTATCTGAAAAGTGTGGCAGATTATAAAAGGGCAGTAAAAGAAACAACGTTTGGCAGCTTAGATATTACTGAGGTTCCCGACGGAGTTTATGTGGGAGAATATGACGTGGATTTTGTTTACGCCAAGGTAGAAGTAACGGTCCAAAATGGTGTAATTACAAACATTGATATTCTGGAGCATAAAAACGGGCGTGGAAGCCCCGCAGAAGTTGTTGTTGACAGAATCATTGAAGAACAGAAAATAGACGTTGACGCAGTATCAGGGGCAACAAATTCAAGCACTGTCATAAAGAAAGCTGTTGAAAATGCTGTATCTGTTCTACAAAAATCCAAAACACATTTTGACAAGGCAGAAGCTCTTGGAAAAGCTGTGGGATGCAGAGGGCAACTTTGTGGATGAACACACCCTGACCACCTTGGTCAGCCGTGTCCGGGGCAAGATTGAGTCAGACGGCGATACTTATATTAAAACGATTTATGGAATTGGCTATCAATGGATGGGAGGCTGGCTCTGGAGGATAAGTTGAAAAATATGCCCGGCAGCCTCTCTGGAGGACAGCAGCAGCGTGTGGCCATCGCCCGTGCCCTGATTACCAAACCGGCGATTATCCTGGCCGACGTGATTGTTTACGGTGTCTTTTACGCAAAGATTGTAAAAACTGTCCAAATGCTGGGGCAGTTACGGACGAATCCTGCAGGCAATCCTCAAAATCAGCGGGCAATGTACCTGCAAAAGATTGTAATACACGGAATCCTTCCATACTTTCAGAAGTATCAACGGAATTTTCCAGATGCTCTGTTTCGCCGTTTTGATGAATCCATATCGAACGGATGAAATCATATAAAAATTCCAGCGATTGTTCCGGCATTTCCCGGAGCAAACCAATAGTTTTTTCTAAAGTTGACATTACCTAAGCCTCCTCTATATCATTCTTGTTTTCAACAAGTATATTATCCGCGATTAAGGATGAGTGAGCACTTTAATCCAAAACAACTCCCTCCCTGTAACATTCGCGGATATATTCCCTAGACTGATAGAAAAAATCCGTATTGTAATTGGAAATGGCATCGCTGATCCACGAACCATAAACTTCTTTTAGCGTATATACTACATCGCCCTCCTGCACATCTTCAATCAGCCGCTTGTAGACTTCACCAATGGTCCAGTAATCCGGCACATTATATTTACAGGCTCCCACATTGTCAAAGTCTCCCTCTGTGATGTTCTGCATCCGGATATATTCATCAGCCGTCTTCATAATAGGCTCGCAATGCAGCACATCTGCATATTTATAAATCCTGCGCAGGGTGCCGTCCCCAAGTGCATCGACTATCTCCCCGCGTTTTCTCTTTTGTATCCGGCCAATGTATTCGATCAGACTGCAGGCAAAAAATAATGCGCTGTCATCCCTCATCTCTCACCCCATACCCTTTCCCGAATCTCAAAGTTGTCAATGCCCGCACTGTATGAAAACTGATCTGATGTGTGGGCTTGTTGAATTTTGCCAGCTCCCAGAAAGCCGCCCGGGAAATTTTCCCATCTGTGAAATTCTGAATATAATTGAAAATCCTGTCGTTTGCCATAGGTCCCTCCACAATATCATAATCATGGGCATTCCCACCCCTGCACGACACTATAAAATCCAGCCATCCTTCTGTCATTTCGTCAAACTTCAACACTTTTAGGTTTTCATCCGGCGTATACAAGTACTCAGTAACAGTCCCTTCACCCGTATACCGCACTGCCAAGCGCTCTGCCTGGCTCAGCAGTTTTGTACAGTAGAATCCAAAATAGAAATCTTTGTGATAGCGCGCTAACCTTATTTCTGGAAATTCAACAATCTGTTTGCTTCCATGATAAATAACAGTTGTATTGTCCATATCCTTTATATCCTGTGAAAGAGTGTTCTCAGCAAATCTTTTAGGACCCGTATGTAAATCAGGTTATTTCCATGCAGTCCTTAACTCTATTTTTATGAAAATACTCTGAAAAATCATCTGTAACAGTATCTATTATAAACGTTACGGAATCACTGCACAATACTAAACTGCAAAAAAGCCGTACGATTCCGATAGCGATTTCGATAGTACGGCTTTCCAATCATTTTCTACAGCTCCGGGTAAATCACCACCTCCATGGCCTCCCCTTTTTGCATGGCCTCAATCCCCTTTTTAACAGGCTATGGCGTCATCTGCCAGTGTCCCCACTGCGTCTACCACCACATCGGCCCCCATACCGCCAGTCTCCTCCTTCACTCGTTCCACAAGCTGTTCTTTTCCCGGGTTGATCACTGCATCCGCCCCGCTTTTTACCGCAAAACGACTCCGATACTCTGACATTTCAGACATGAGCACTTTCCCGGCGCCGTTTAATCGGAACAGTCTGGCAAAATACCGGCCGATGGGGCCTCCTCCCAGAATCAGGACAGATTCCCCCGGAAGCAGTCTCACTTTATCCACTGCGCTGAGAACGCAGTTCAACGGTTCCGCGAAGATTGCCTTTTCCGCTGGCATCTCCTGAGAAATTTTCACTGCCGCCCGCTCCGGGACCACAATGTATTCCGAAAAGGCCCCGTCCAGGTCCACTCCCTGGGTAGTCATATTCCGGCACATGTTGGGCATGCCCATCTGGCAGTAACTGCATGTTCCGCAGGACAGATTGGGATCGTGGACAAAGCGATCCCCTGGGGAGAAGGCGGTGACAGCCTTCCCGGTCTTCACCACCCGGCACACCATCTCATGGCCGATAGTGACCCCTTTCTCTGCCCGTATTCCCGGCGGGTCTGCCAGAATATGTACATCCGAGCCGCAGATACTGGAACACTCGATCTCTGCCAGTATATCATCATAGTTTCTAATATCCGGGATGGGCTTTTCCACCACCTGGTATTCCCCGATGTCCTTTAAAATCACTGCTTTCATATGTCTGCTCCTTATCTGTCTGCCTTGCCAAAAGGTTTCCACAATCTTCGTAAACCTGCAGTTATATCTGCCCCCGACACAGCTCAGTGACGATCTCCACCCACCGCCACAGCCTGGAGGGGTGGTATTTCACAGTGCTGATGTCTTTGATGATAATCTCCACATTACAGTCTTTCAGCGCCTCCAGTTTTGCCGTCACATCCTTTACCACCGCCTTTTCGTCAAAATGGTCAAAGGCAAAGACTGCTGAAGAAGGCTTCAGTGACACCACATAGTTTCTCCCCAGGACTTCCGCCATGCGGCCGGGGTCTGACCAGGGACTGCAGGAAACTTTTCTCAGATTTTTCACCTGTCCGATCACATCCATTTTGTGGTCCAGGCGCTCACAGCATCCATAGTAACTCAGCCCAAACCGCTCCAGCCAGGGTTTTTCATAGGGCAGGCAGAATTCCTCCTGCATGTCCGGGGACACGGACGTGAAGAACTGGCTGGCACAGGCTCCCCACATCTGGCTGCACTTCATCCCCGTCATCTGTCCTCTGCCCAGCTGGCCGCTGTATCCGTAGGCCCCCGAACCAATACGGGAATTGATGCTGTTGCTTCCCAGACATCCCAGAGCCTCGTACTGATCCAGAGCTCCCATATAGGCGTCTGTGATTTTCTTCATGGAAGCATGAATCAAATCCGGGTCCATCACTGTATTCATCAGCAGTTCATTGGTTCCCATATACATCACCACATCGTCAATGGGGGCAAACCAGAATCCCTGGACTCCCCTCACCTCCACGGGAACCACCCCGCCGAAGATTTCCTCACATGCCGCCCGGGTTTGTTCTGTCTTTTCCCGGTCCAGGGTAACCACCGGAGTCACAATCTGTTCCAGGTCTTCCTCACAGGTAATGACAGGAATAAATTTGTGCCCCACAATGTTATTGTCCGCATCTGTGGACGCCGTTTCCTCTGATATATTCAGCCCGATACCGGAATTCTCAATGATCATGGGAGAATAAAAAACCGGCTCAAGCACCATATCCCCGGGCATATGCTTCCACAGGTAGATTCTCCGCCTCAGTTCTTCCTCAATCCTCTGGGTAAATGGCGAGGAGGTGCGAAGGGTCAGCTCATCTTCCACATTCAGCTCATGCCAGGGCATTTCATTGTGCCATACCATGGGCCGTGTCCGCTGCAGGTCATTGAGTTTTCCCCACAACCGGGCAGTTTCTCTCTGTACTGGAAGGCTGGCATATTCCATATACTGCGCCCCCAGCTCCCGGATAATGGAAATATCCTCCTGTGTATAGTCAACGGGACGGTATTCATACACCGTATCATTGGAAACAGCTGTCCCCGGGGCATCAAATGCCGCGTGAGTTGTCATGTTATCTGTCATTGTTTCAATCCGCCTTTCTTCACGCATGTTCCGCTTTCGCCTGCTGCATTCTCCTGTTCTTTTCTGCCTGCTGGGTCCGTATCACATCCACCATAACTGCCAGAATCACCACAATCCCCACAACAATCTGCTGGATATCAGAAGCCGCGCCCAGAAGATTCAGGCCATTTTTAATCTCCGCCATAATAATGGCCCCCACAAATGTCCCAGCCATGGTGCCTTTTCCCCCATTGAAGGAAGCGCCGCCTATGACGCACGCCGCCACAGCGTCCATCTCGTATCCTTCTCCCGCCAGCGGATAGGTGGCTCCCACACGCCCTACGAGAATCACCGCCGCAATTCCGCAGAGAAGCCCTGACATCACGTAAGTAAGGGTGAGTGTCCAGTCAATGTTAATACCAGCCAGCCGGGCCGCCTCCTGATTGCCGCCCACGGAATAGATCTCCCGGCCAGAAGCCGTTTTACTGAGTATGCGGCTGATGACTACACTGATGATGACTACCGCTATAAAACACACCGGAATATTCAGAATATTCGCGGACCCCAGCCAGATCACCGCGCTGGGAAATCCGGACACCTGCTTGGCATCTGTGAGAAACAGTGTGAGCCCCCTCAGAGCCTCCATCATACCCAGAGTAGAGACAAAGGGATGGGGAAGCTTCAATTTGGTGAAAAGCAGTCCGTTGACCAAGCCGCAGCACATGCCCACAGCAATGGGAAGGGCAATCATCAAAAACGGATTATCCAGCCCTTTCATGTGGAGCAATGTGATCATACCCATGGCAAATCCCACAATAGACCCCTGGGACAGATCAATCCCAGCCCCCAGAAGGCAGAACAGCATTCCTGCTCCTACAATAATATTGATGGAAGACTGCCGAAGTATATTCATCAGATTTGTCATTGTCAAAAATTTATCTGACGCCAGTGAAAGCACCACAGCCAGCAGTACAGCCGCAAGCAGCGGACCTATGACTTTAGATTTCCTTTTGCTCTTTTTCATCCATTTACTCATCTTCCAAAGCACCTCCCCATGCCGCCCGCATAATATCTTCCTGATTAAAGTGTACACTGTCCCTGTCTATCCGCGCCATAATATGTCCTTCCCGCATCAGAATGAAACCATTTGGCTATGACTACTTTCTGCTGATTTCCTCCGGAAAGGGTGGCCGTCTCTGTCTCTATGGACGGGGTTTTAATCCGGAATGTCTCCACCGATTTCTTGGCCTGTCTGTCCACTGCCTTGTCATCCACAAATAATTTGGAAAATTTTCTCAAATTGGCCAGACAGATATTTCTGCTCACACTCTGGCTCAGCACAAGCCCCTGTCCTTTTCTGTCCTCTGTGACAAAGGCAATCCCTGCCTTGATGGCGTCCTTTGGTTTCTTAAAAGAAACCTTCCTGCCCTTCACATAAATTTCCCCAGAGTCTATGGGGTCAGCTCCGAACAGACACCGGCAGACTTCTGTCCTGCCAGCCCCCACCAGCCCGGAAAAACCCAGGATTTCACCGTAGTCCGCCGTAAAACTAACATCTTCGAAAGAGCCGTATCTGGTGAGATTCTTTACCTCCAGAGCGGTATCTTTCACATGAAAATCAATGTGAGGATAATAGTTTTCCATTTTACGGCCCACCATATAGGTGACCAGCTCATCTTTCGTAATATCCGAAGACGGCTTTGTAATCACCCGCTCACCGTCACGCATTACGGTAACTACGTCGCACAAAAAAATGATTTTCTTTCCATCCAGCTCAATTTCTCCCTGGTCTGGAGCGTGAATCCCTGTGAGCACTTTGATCAGTGTGGATTTCCCGGCCCCGTTCTCACCGATCAGCCCGTGGATCTCCCCTCTTTTCAGCTCAAGATCCATGCTGCGAAGCGCCGTAACCCCGGGGAAAAACTTTGTGATGTCTTTTAATCTGACAATCGTGCTGCTCAAACTTTTTTGCCCTCCTCTCAAAGGGAACCTGAATCCATACAGGTTCCCTTTTATCCATCTCAGACTATATTTCAGAACCTTGTCATCAAAATTCCAAAAAATTCTAAAATCAGAATCCCTCCCAAGAATCCACATTATCCGCTGTAACCATCTCAGCCCCCACGTCAATAAATTCCTCTTCCGGGTACTGGTCTTTCGTGAGAATATCATTGATAATCTCCACACTCTGATAGCCGCACTGATAAGGTTTCATCCCTACGGCCATATACATACTGCCCTCTTTGATGGCATCCACGGCAATCTGAAATCCGCCGTATCCGGCCACTTTTACCTGATCCAGAATTCCCGCCTGCCTCAGAGCGTTGATACAGGCAAGGGTCATATCGTCAGAAGGCGTGATGACTGCCTGGAATTCCCCGTCGAACCGGGTAATCATATCCTCCATAACAGAACCAGCTTTGTCTGCGGAAAAGTCTGCATACTGGGCGTCCAGAACCTCAATCCCGGCATCTTTGCAGGCATCCTGCTGCCCCTTCAGTCGATTCTCCGCATTGTTATCCCCCTGAGTTCCGGCCACAATCACTGCCTTATCTCCCTCGTTTAGCGCCCCGCACATGGTCTTAGCCTGTTCATATGCCGCATTGTATTCATCCAGTCCCACAGACGCTGAGACCATATCCAGCTGTCCCACAGTATCGGTTTCCACCACAATGATTCCTTGGTCAGCGGCTTTATTCAGCACTGTGGCAATCACCTCTGCCTGGGTGGGGTCCACGATGATTGCATCCGGCTCCAGGGCAATCATATCCTCTATGGCCTGGGACTGGCTGGCCGCGTCCGCCTGGTCCTCATTGTACACAATGGTGGGATCAGGGATTCCCAGTTTCTCACAGGCCTCTATACATCCCCGCCCCTGTTCTTCCAGCCATGCATTCTTTCCTTTAATGGAATAACAGATTTTAATGTCTGAGGATGCTCTCGTCCCGCTTTCAGAATCTGTATCATTTCCAGGATCTTCCTCTGCATTTTCACTCCCCGGTGTATCTGCTGTATCAGCCGTGTCCGCCCCGCCTTTGGAACCACATCCAAACAGGGAAACTGTCATCAATGATGCAAGTATCAATGCCATAATTTTCTTCTTCATATTCGTATCACCTTTCTTAATTTTCAGATGTTCTTTTTCTATTTCCTATAAAAATTGGTAACCGTTCATTCTTCTTTTATCCTGCGCAGAACACTCTCCGAATCAACATTACAATTTGTATTGCTATTTTACTGTTTTTATGTATTTTTTGTCAATAATTTCTGATTTATATGGATTATTTTCGCTATTTTTACTATTTAATTTGCTTTATCCTCTTATTAATCCGCTCTTTTTTGTGTAACTTTACGTGCATTTGTCATTTTCTCCTAAAAGGTTTCATTTTTAGTTGACATTTTTTATTCCCCCATCTATAATGGGGGATATTCCAGATCATTGTAAAATTTTCCAAAGTCACGAATTTGGACAAAGAAAACAAAACGGAGCTCAATACCGTGTCCAAACTCTGTCTATGAACTCTTCGAGGGGAGGAATTTGACATGAAGAAAATCACCATGCAGTCCATCGCCGACCTGGCCGGTGTATCCAGGGCTACGGTGGACAAGGTCATCCATAACCGGCCCGGGGTCAGCGATGAAGTCCGGGAAAAGATCCGGGGAATTATTCTCGAGACCAATTACCAGCCTGTCCAGATTCGCAAATTTGCCCACAAAGAAACACAGAAGCGCATGGCGGTTATCATGCCTAAGCTCCAAGATTCTTTTTTTTATGATATGAAACAGGGAATGGATGAGGCGGCCGCCCGCCTGCGCGCAGACGGCCTGAAGATGGATTATTATTTCTGTACGGATTTTGAACCCCAGCAGATTCTATCCATCCTGGATTATCTGAAAGATACACAGATTAACGGCATTGCCCTGAGAGGGCTTTTGAATAAGACAATCATTGATCGGGTAAATGAATTTATTGACAGGGGAATCCCTGTATATACATTTGACGCGGATATTCCTTCTTCTAAAAGGATCTGCTATATCGGCGAAGACCCGTTTCGAACGGGACAGCTGGCAGCCTCCCTGGCTGTCAAATCACTGGAACCTGGCAGCAAAATTGCCATTTTGACCGGCTCCAACTATGTTACTTCATGCGCAAACAGGATCAAAGGATTTACCTCTTACCTTTCAAAGCACGCTCCCACTATTAATATCGCTGCCATAGAGGAAACTCTCAGTCAGCACGTACTGACCTACCAAAAGACTGCCCGGATTCTCCGGATGCACCCGGATATCGACGGAATCTGGAACTGTGCCTGCCACTCGGAAGACATGGCTCAGGCGGTGATTGACGCGGGAATGAAAGATGAGGTCAAGCTGTTCGCCTTCCTGTTCAATTCCCCCTCTTATATTACAGAACTGGTGCAGGACGGAACCATTGATTATGCCATACTCTTAAATCCCCGGAAAATGGGAAAATTAATCATTTCCTCTATGTATGAATACTGGATGTCCGGGATTGCGCCGCCTGGGGAGATGATCAGTGTTCCCATCTATATTGGCTGTGATGTGAATATTGATTTGCTCAGTGATACCACTGTGTAAACCTGCCCTTTGCCCATTGGGCTTTTTCCCGATTGTAAAAGGGAGACTGCTTCTTTTTTGAAGTGTCTCCCCTTTTGCATTCTTTGTTATTCTTTTATTCGGTCAATATCCGTGAGATTGACGCCTGCTGTATTCAATATTGCTTTTAATGAAAGATATTCACCTTTTAATTCCGCAAATGTTTCTACTGCATTTTCCTTTTTAGCCAGCAGCATATACTTTTGAATTTTCTTAAAGTCATCAATGGCTGCTTTTATTATTTCAAGATCTGTGGACATACAATCACCTGCTTTCTAACTGCCTTTAGATATACCCGTGAGCCAAATGATTTGCCAGCAGGCATTCAACTGTTTCAAGTAAAATAGCAAATCATTTGGCAAATACGTATGCTCTTGAGTATAATTACATACTCATGTCTATTTCTTTAAAATCAATCACCAAATCATCATAAATATTCACTTTAATCTCATCCTGAAAAGTATATGCTTCAACCTCGAGATGGTTCTGCTCAAAGAAATATACAAAAACATTCTGTTTCATCGGATTTACAATCCAATACTCACGCACTCCGGCCTCCGCATACAGGTGGAGCTTCCTTACATAATCATGACTGGAGGTGCTTGGAGATATAATCTCTATAATCCAGTCTGGAGCACCGGTACAGCCACGGTCTGTGAATTTATCAGGGTCACAGATCACACTGATATCAGGCTCCACAACCGTTTTGTCATCATCAAAAAGTTTCACTGCAAATGGGGCGGGATAGACTTCACATGAACCGTTTTCAGCCCTGATATATTCCCGGATTGTTCCAGAGAGCTCCATTAGTATCTTTTGATGCACCCGGCTGGGGGCTGACATATTATAAAACTTTCCCTCAATCAGCTCTGCCCGTATATTCTCAGGCAGATGGTAATAATCATCCTCTGTATAGATTGGTGATTTTGCTAATGCCTGCGGCATAATATCATTCCTTCCTTACTGTTTACACAGGTGAATTCTATCCTTTAGAATTGATATGATTATAACATATTTATTTATTGTGCACAACGCACATTTTCTCAATCGCAAACAGCACCTTCGCCTGCTCAAAGCAAAGGTGCTGCTCATAGTCATACAAGATTACGCCGCTTCCGCCCTAAAAGCTTTCGGCGACAAGCCAACTTTGGTGGTAAACACAGATGAAAACGTAGAGGCGTTCAGATATCCCACCTGCTGGGCCACATTTTTTATGGAAAGCCACAAAAACCGCTATACAGCAGGGCCCGACAGCATTGCCCTTCTGGACTGCCGGACGCCTCACCGCTATTACTGCCAGGACAGTGTTGATTTCATGTGGTTTCATTTCTGTGGAAACCACTCAGGAGCTTATGCGGACTACCTCTTCGAACAGCACGGAGTAGTATTCCCCCCCGGGCACGGAGAGACCAGCCGGTTCCAGCATATTTTTTCCAGTGTACAGTCTGTGTCCTTCAGTGAACACCTGGTGTCTGCGGACATCCACGCTCTCCTGAGCAGTCTGGCTGTATCCCGGCAGCATCATCAGGCCCATCACCAGCCGCTCTTACCTGCCATTGACTACATCCGGACACATTTTGACCAGCCGGTGTCCCTGGAGGATTTGGCTGATCAGTGCAGTATGAGTACCTCTCATCTAATCCGCAGTTTCCAGCGGTATCTCAACTGCACACCCCACGAATACCTGCTTGCCTTCCGCCTGAAGCAGTCCAAACAGCTGCTTTTGTCCACCTCCATGAGCATTGAGCAGATTGCCGAACAGTGCGGTTTCAACAGCGCCTCACATTTTGCCCGGGCGTTCCGGAAAAACAATGGGGCAAGCCCCTCCACGTTCCGGCAGGTGCATTTTTAGACACTCATAAAATAAAAACACCCCTGACACCTGGAAAGGCTGGTAAGAACCGGTTGCCTCAGTTTTGTATCTTCATGAATACATTATTTCAAATATTCTGCCAGCTCATCCAGACGTTCCTGAGCGCTGTCCGCATCCACAACACCGCTTCCGGAATCGATAAATTCTTCCAGCTCGCCGCCGTCCAAAGCTGTCACTGCTGCCTCTGCTGCCTTGTATCCCATGCCGTATGCATAACAGTGTCTGCCACTGCGGAAAAGGCGAAATTTCTATGCTGCTGGACTATATTCTTGACCATGTGAACACCGGCAAATATAATGAGCACCGCCTGTCAACATATATCTATGATATTCTGACCAGACTCACCGTACAGCCTGCCAGAGAATCCTCCTGCATTGAGGAAGCGGTGCAATATCTGACAAAACACTTTCGGGAGACTCCCTCTGTTGAGGATACGGCCGCATATGTGTCCCTGAACCCCCAGTATTTCTCCCGGCTGTTTAAGCAGCAGACAGGGACATCCCCTCATAATTTCCACGCATCGTTTTGCCTTATCCACTTTATTATGTATGGTATACGCATCCCGGATGGTCAGCTCCACTTTACAGTTCTTCGCGTGTTTAAGGGTTGTGGTAATATGCTCTCTCCAGGCATCCTCATCCAGATTCTCTGATACACCAATGTAATTGGGGCTGGGCTTTCTGTGGTAGATGATCTTCCTGCCAGCCAGCACTTCGCCCATATATTCCTCGTTTGTCCACGGAGAAATAGAGGCTTTCCTCAGATTCTTCAGCTGGCTTAAGGTTGCATTCTTCATATCCTGTGGTGGGATAGAGCAGCCCGCTGTCTCTCCACTCCTCAAAGAATCTGACATAATCATCGGCCAGCTGGTTCAGCACCTGCTGGATTTCGTCTGGATAATCGCACAGAGCGCAGCACATATTCTGCATACCCATAATGTGCACCAGGTCCTGGGTAAGCCAGCAGGTCATGGATTTCCCCACCCGTTTCACCGGAAGGATATCACCGAAGGCATCCTCAGCCGCTTTGAAATACTCATTGGTCTCATCCACCTTTAGTCTGAACCGGGACGGTTTGAACTTATCCATCTCGTCGCCCAATTCTTCCACCTGCTTGGTGAAGTGCTGTCCCAGACCGCCGTCGGAAGCTACTTCCTTCATCACGTCAAATCCCCATGGCTTTAAGTCCAGATCCCACCACACGCCAAAGTACGGTGCTGTCACTTTGTCGTCGTCCAATACCTGCATGTTATAGAAGTTATGCAGCAGACGCTCCTCGATTCTGCGGGCAAGGGGGTCTTCACACTGCATCTGGGGAAGCAGGACTTCCTGGGTGAAATTATCAATCTCCAGGTGAATCATGGGGCGCTCTCCCCTGCATGCATTGTGGTCAATCCACATCTGCGCTCTTTTCTGGTTTTTCTCACTGTTTGCCACTTCCAGCTGTGTCTGGGCCAATTGGCGGAAGAAACTGTGATTATTTTGATGCCCGTGAGCGGAATACGTCCAGCAGAACCGCCAGAATCAAAATCAGCCCCTCTGCAATCTGCTGCATATAACCGCTGATATTCATCAAATCCATGCCATTATTCAGCACCCCGATCACCAGAATCCCGCAGATGAGACTGTATACGGAGCCGATACCGCCGCTTAGGCTGACGCCGCCGATGACACACCCCGAAATTGCCTTCATCTCAAAGGATTCTCCCAGTCCAGGCTGCCCGGAAGCCACACGGGCTGTGAGCAGCATACCTGCGATTGCCGCCATAATGCCGGCATACACATAGGTGAACAGTTTTACGGCTTTTACATTCACCCCGGATACCACCGCTGCCTGGGCATTGCCGCCGATGGCGTAAATATGTCTGCCCAGACGGGTGTATTTCAGCAGATACCAGGTAAATGCGGACAGGATCACTAAGATTATCACCGGCACAGGAATCACTCCGATGCTTCCGCCCCCCAGATACGTGAATTTGGAGTCCAGATTACTCACCGGACGCCCGTTGGAAATATACAGGGCCAGCCCCCGTAAAAGCAGCTGGGTTCCCAGTGTGGCGATAAAAGCGGGCATTCTCAGATAGGCAATCAGCCCCCCATTTACAAACCCCACTGCCGCTCCAATGGCCAGAGTTGTCAAAATGGGCATAGCCAGTGAATTCCCCACAGAGGTCTGAATGGTCATGGCGCTGAGGACAGACACCAGCCCCACCACAGAACCAGGCGACAGGTCAAAGTCGCCGCCGATTAAGGTCAACAGGGCCCCCAGCCCGATAATGGCCCAGAATGTTACCTGGCGGACAATATTAATCAGATTATTCCCAGTAAGAAATGTATTGGTCAAAATCGTCAGGATAATCATCATCAGAAGAAGAATGATAAACACTCCGGCTTTGTTGTAGATATACATTATTTTTTCTTTCATGGATCGATCTTTCATTTTCCTAATTCCTTTCCTGCCAATCAGAGTATGTTTAGTCCGTGAGATCAGACGCATAGCGCATAATCAGTTCCTGGCTGGCTTCCTCTCTTGACACTTCTCCTGTGATTCTGCCCTCATACATTACCATGATCCGGTCGCTCATTCCCAGAATCTCCGGCAGCTCCGAGGAAATCATAATCACTGCCACACCCTGCTGAGCCAGACGGCTGATCATTTTGTGAATCTCTGACTTGCTTCCCACATCAATCCCCCGGGTGGGCTCGTCCAGTATGATAATCTCCGGATTGGTGAGAAGCCACCGGGAAATCAGCACTTTCTGCTGGTTGCCGCCGCTTAAATTTCCAATCACCTGTTCTGGGCCCGGAGTCTTAATGGCATATTTTTCAATCTGCTGGCCGCAGACTTTCTTTTCCTTTCCCACACTGATTTTTTTCATTTTATTGGAAATCTGGTCATAGGAACAGACCATAATATTGTCCCGGACGGACAGGGGAAGGAAACACCCTGTGGTGCGCCTGTCCTCCGTCAAAAAAGCAATTTTATGTTTAATGGCATCTTTCGGTGAATGGATATGCACCTCTTTTCCGTCTATTTTCACCGTGCCGGAACTGGCTTTGCGGATGCCGAATAAAGCCTCCATCACTTCTGTGCGGCCTGCACCCATGAGCCCTGCAAACCCCAGTATTTCACCTTTATGTACTTTAAAATGAATATCTTTCAGAACTCCTTCCACATTCAGACCGGAAACTTCCAGCTTCACATCTGTAATCTCAGCTTCTTCTTTGGGGAACATGTCTGTGATTTCCCTCCCCACCATCAGCTTCACCAGCTCATCGTGGGTGATCTGCTTCGCATCGTATGTGCCCACGTAAGTTCCATCCCGCATAATGGTGATCTCATCTGAAATCTGAAACACCTCATCCATTTTATGGGTGATAAAGATAAATGCAATCCCCCGGCTTTTCAGATTATTCACCATGCGGAACAAATGCTGGCATTCTTTTTCACTGATAGCTGAAGTGGGTTCATCCATGATAATCAGTCTGGCGTTATAGGAAATGGCCTTGGCAATCTCGACCATCTGCATTTTGGCCACAGTCAGATTCCCCACGTCCTCGTTGGGGTCAATGTCTGTGATATCCAAATCGGTAAATAACGCTCTGGTATCCTCCACGATTTTCCTGCGGTCCAGCAGGAGCCCCTTTATTTTATAAGGCTCCCGCCCCACGTAAATGTTCTCGCACACTTTCATGGTCTTAATGGGATTCAGCTCCTGAAAAATCATGGTGATTCCGCTGTGCAGCACATGGGTGATGGAACTGGTATCCAGTTCCTCCCCCTGCCATTTGATGGTACCCTCTGTCTTTGTGTATACGCCTGTTAATATTTTCATCAACGTGGACTTTCCCGCGCCGTTTTCTCCCATCAGGGCATGTACGGTTCCCTCTTTTATGGCCAGAGATACATCATCCAGAGCCACCACTCCCGGGAAAACTTTCCTAATGTGCTCCATCTGCAGCAATGGCACACTGCTCATATAACCGCCCCCCTACTTTCCGATTTTCTCCAGATATTCCTCCGCCTGGTCTGGAAGCACCGGCTCATAAGCCACATCCACAAATTCCTCCACCGACTCTCCGCTGACCAGTTTCAGAGCGGTCTCCACGCCCTGGTATCCCTGCTGATAGCCATTCTGGAACACGGTCATGTCCATTTTGCCGTCTTTCATTCTGTTCAGCGCATCTTCAGAGGCGTCAATGCCGCACACCACAACGTCATCCACTTTATTTTCTTCCAGAACCATGGATGCTCCGATGGCCATCTCATCATTATTTGCCACAACGGCGTCGATTTCCAAACCGGAATTTAACCAGTTTTCCATGGTATCCATGGCCTCATCTCTCATCCATCCGGCATCCATCTCCGATACCACTTCAAAACCGCCCGCTTCCTCCAGCGCCGCTTTCACACCGTCTGTACGCTGTGTAGTAGCCTGAACGGTGGTCTCTCCCATTAAAATGGCAACCTTTCCCCCTTCCGGCATCTGCTCTGCCAGAAATTCCCCCTGCAGTTTTCCGGAATAGGTATGGTCAGAGCCTACATAAGAATCACAGGGTGCTGACATGGCAGTATTCACCACCACCAGAGGAACTCCCGCATTTTTGCAGGCATCGCTGATGGGCTGGCACGCCTCTGCGTCCACAGGCTTAATCACCACCGCGTCCACACCGGAATTGATGAAGTTTTCCACCTGCTGGAGCTGCTTGGAAACGTCAAAATCCGCATCCTGGACGCTGACCTGCACACCGTTATCCGCGCAGGCATCATTCACACCGTCTGTAACATATGACATAAAGTCGCTGAGATAATCAGCCGTAAAGCCTATGGAAATCTTATCACCGCTGCCTTTGTCACTGCTGTCTGACGTTTCCGTCTTTGTTTCTTTCTTTGTGTCTTTGCCTCCACTGCCGCCACAGCCCGCTAAAACAGTAACAGTCATTGCGCATGTCAATAATAGCGCTGCCATTTTCTTCTTCATTGTAGTACCTCCCAATTTTTCTGAATGTTTTTTGTTATAATCAGAATATACGATCTTCTTCAAAAATACATCATCCCCGTATGCTTACCGATATACATTTTGTGCTCTTGTAAAATTTTTTTGCCCCTCTCTGTTTTATGTAAGAAAAAAAGAGATGCCGAAGCACCTCTATATTTTATTTCTTTCTACCGAAACCCAATGGGGTCAAAATATTTCCGAAACGCTGCCGGTGTGATCATTGTGCGCTTTTTGAAAACGCGGATAAAATGTGTGGCGCTGGAAAACCCACACCGATAGGCCACTTCCTCCACTGGCAGTTCCGTCTCTGTCAGAAGCTGCTTAGAATAGCGCAGCCGCACATCCTGCAGATATTCATGGGGTGTGAAGCCAGTTTCTTTCTTGAAAGTCCGCGAAAAATGATATCTGCTCAAGGCGACAGATTCTGCAATAGCCTCCACCTGAATCGGTTCCTGAAAATGGCTTCCAATATATTCCTGCGCTTCTTTAATTGCCGGACTCAAAGCCGGACGTTCCTGAATCACAAGGATACTGAGAATCTGATGAAGCAGCGCAGAAATCTTATGGTCATCAGGAACGCTTTCACACAGCTCATTTTGAAGCAGACTGAACAAAACAGACGTCTTGCCTCTATCCGGATAATGACACCCGTGCAGATCATAAAGCATATCATAATAAGCCTGGGAAACATTTCCCCCGATCAGATACTGGCGGATCTGCATTTGTTTTTCCGCCTTATAGTAATGGGGATAACGAAGGTCGAGAAAGATAACATCCCCGGCCCGGGCAGTAAAAGCTCTGTTCCTGTACTGAACTCTCATATCTCCAGATACAATCTGGTACAGGCCCAGAGAATCCAGATATTCCCTTTCTACAAAGTAATTTTCACTACAGATATATTCATCTCCCCATACAACATAAAAAAGATGTTTTTCGGCAAAAGAAGCCGGCATGTGGAATCCGCCGCCCTTTTTACTGATAATACCCGGCTCATCTTTTATCACAGCCTTTGTGTGCAGTTCTCTAATTGACATAACCTTCCTCCATTAGAGCGTGTTTGAAAATTGCTTTATGTCAACCGTGCGTCACAGTTTGTACCCAAGGGTATGATATGGGAGATTTGTTCCGCATGAGGGCGCTGTAGCGGGCTACAGCAACCGAATAAGGGGCAAATCTCCCGCAAAGTGGGGCGTATGGGTGGCGTGAATGAATTTTCAAACACGCTCTAGTAC
>CAJURF010000075.1 GCA_910588825.1 uncultured Lachnospiraceae bacterium | reverse complement strand
TTCATGTCTTGTTTGTGCCTTGAGCGAAGCGAAAGGAATGATAAAAACTATGAAAAAATGCCTGCTTCATCAAGGCTCATGATGAAAATGTTTATAAAAATGCTGAAAGCGAAAAAGGATAAAACAGAGGCAGAACGGGAAATGATCAAGATGATTTCTGCATCTTATGATATTTCGGATAAGAGATATATTGAGCCTGTTTTGGAATGTTTGGAAAGGCAGATTTGATGGTGAGGGGATAGTACACCATTTCATAGATACTCAAATACTAAGCACCCGCTATTTGCGCCATTACCGCGTTGGCTTCAATCGACGCAGCACAGGCATAGAATCCTCTCTGCGTACTCCAATACAGAGGCTCCTGGAAGACATCAGTCTTACCAGGCAGCGGGGATATACTTTTTATTGTAATTGTTATAATAAAAATAACTACAAACACTTTATCTGCGAACGAGGTGAAAAGTATGCCATATGAAAAAGAATTTAATGGTATTCTTTTTGATCAGCTTGCGCTGTTAAGAAGGATAGAAAGGGTTGCAGAACAGCAGAATGACGAAGCTGTTCTGCGGGAAATCGCTTTTGAGCGTGAACTCATTGAGCAGAAGCTGTATCAGAATCCGGTGTTAGTCGCTAAGGAATAAATTGAAGTATACAAAGACAGAAACAGAGGCCGTCGAATCAAAAGATCCGATAGCCTCTGTTCTGTTATAATATAAAGGCAGTGTTAAATTATAACCGGAATAAAAGAAAACATATCTGTAATCTACAGGTCTTCTCCGTCAGCTTTTCCCATGGTATAACCGTCTAAGGTCCCGTATTTTTCCCAATAATCGAAGCGGTTGTTGATTTCTTTATGTGTGTCGCCGGTGATGGAGGGAAGTTTGCCTCCCCACTGTTTTTCTGCTGCTGCGAATCCCTTTTCTACAGCATCACGCAGTATGGATAATTTCTCTGTGTCACCGCCGGAAAGCGCTACGGCCATATCCATGATTCTGGTGGCAACTGCGTTTACGCCCCATTCGCCGTCTTCGGAGATTGCCTGAGCAGCCTTCGCGGAGTCAGCCGGGGTAATGTTCAGCTTGGAGAACAGATCTTTGGTGATTGTCAGGTTCTGGCCTTTGGAGATGTTCTGGAAGCCTGCCTGGGAATTCAGCATACTTGCCAGCATATTATTGAAAGATGTCATCTGCTGTTCGTGGATAGCCTTTAATTCATCAGCACTCAATCCTTTGTTTTTGGAGGCCTGTTTGCGGCCTTCCTCGCTGATTTCTATAGTATCCTGAGATTTACTTTTCTTTTCCTCTCCCTGCAGAGCCTCCACAGCGCTGTCCACTTTGGAAACGGGGGCTTGTGGCGTATATACAGCATTTGAGACATAATTGCCTGATAAAGCTTCTATAGACATAGTGATTCCTCCTTTTTAGTAAGGAACTGTCAAAGAATTAATCTTTACATCTGACTTGTCTAAATCTTCTTATGCTGCGCTGTCGTCAATCACCGTACCCCGGTACGCCTCATTCCTCCACCTTGCATAAAAAGATTGATACTGCATCATATGCAAAGGTAATTCTTAACACTTCCTAAAGTAACAACATTTTCCACAATTGTTCTATATTATGGTTATCGTAAGAAGGAGGGGGTTTCATAAGTGTCTTTGTAAAAATAATTGTGTGAGCGACAGTTATCCCAAAGCCACATCCAAAATCATCATAACAAGAAACCCGGCCATCACGCCTAAAGTACCGATATTAGAATGTTCCCCCAAATGGGCTTCCGGGATTAGTTCTTCTACCACCACGTACATCATGGCACCTGCGGCAAATGCAAGCAGCCAGGGCATCACCGGCTGGATGCCTCCGGCAGCCAGAACCGTTAGAATCCCGAATACAGGTTCCACCAGTCCTGTGAGGCTTCCGGTTACAAAAGATTTCCTGGTGCTTAAGCCCTCCTGGCGCAGTGGAAGAGAGATGGCAGCTCCTTCCGGAAAGTTCTGGATACCGATACCGATAGCAAGGGCCATAGCTGTGGCATAGAGGGAAGGGTCAGCTGTGTGCTGTGCTGCCAGGGCAAAAGAAAGCCCTACGGCCATGCCTTCCGGGATGTTGTGCAAAGTCACGGCAAGCACCAGCAGGGAAGTTCTTTTCCACGAGGCAGACATGCCCTCCATCTTATTGATACCCGGGTGCAGATGGGGCATGTAATGGTCAAGTATCATCAAAAATGCAATTCCAAGGATAAAGCCGCCGGCGGCAGGAAGCCATCCGATCATGTCCATGGCGGAAGCTTCCTCGATAGCCGGGATTAACAGGCTCCATACCGATGCGGCGATCATGACACCGGCGGCAAATCCGAGAAAAATTTTCTGTATTCCCATACGCATCTGATTTCTGAAGAAAAAGACCACAGCAGAACCTAAAGTTGTCATGGCGAATGTAAAGCCTGTTCCGCCGGCAGCCCATAGTAGAGTTTTCATGGGAATCCTCCTTTGCTTGTATCAAGGGTTAAAAGATAGAATGATAGCTTTTATTGTTAAAATATGAAGAACCTTGTCCAAATATGTATGTCCTTTAGAGAAAATTATGGGGATGTGCCCAGACATTGAGGGATAAAGGTTTGCTTATTATGGAAATAGATGGTATGATAAAACAATACAGCCGCTTATGGATGATTTGTCCGTAAATGCGAGAGTACTGTACAGTTGCGGTGATTGATTAAAATGGCCGGCTCGGCAGAATATTTTATTTTTTCTGGTATTCTGGTCATGAAATTGGGGAGAAATGTATGGCAGATAAAAGATTTGCGCTGTTAATCGATTCAGAGAACATTTCATCGAAGTATATTTCGGTGATTCTCGGTGAGCTCAGCAAGTACGGAACCACCACATACAAAAGAATATACGGTGATTGGACAGATACAAAAGCTTCCCGGTGGAAAGGAAAGCTGCTGGAGCATTCCATTGTGCCCATTCAGCAGTTCGCCAATACCACAGGGAAAAATGCCACGGATTCAGCTATGATCATTGATGCCAGGGATATTTTATACAGCAGCCAGGTGGATGGTTTCTGTCTGGTATCCAGCGACAGTGACTTTACCCGTCTTGCCAGCAGGCTGAGGGAATCCGGAATGACGGTGATCGGCATGGGCGAGGAGAAGACGCCGCTGTC
Source organism: uncultured Lachnospiraceae bacterium (assembly GCA_910588825.1). Lineage (GTDB taxonomy): Bacteria > Bacillota > Clostridia > Lachnospirales > Lachnospiraceae > MGBC164599. Next base: position 14,373 of record CAJURF010000075.1, on the reverse strand, counting down.
TTTCAGGAGTTCCTGCACAATTTTTACTAATTTGGAGGTACTGCTGGAGGAGGAAGAAAAGGGCGAGGAGATGACAGATGAGTCCGGCAGGGTAAAGGCATCGGATAAAGAGACGCTGGAAGATACCTATGACAGCGGGCCGGAGAAAAACCGCAAGATTATCAGCACCATCATAGGAATGATTTCCGATAATGAGGACAAAGGAAAGACCTCCAGCCTGGGAGAGATTGGAAACCGTCTGCTGAATAAATATCCTGACTTTGACGTGCGCAATTTCGGCTACAGCTCTCTGTCCCGTTTCATTCAGGATTCGGGTGTGTTTGATCTGAAAAGAGTGGAGAATTCTATTATCTTATCAGTAAAAAGTGACGATAAAACAAAAGGAGAGATTGTAAAATATATTAAGGCAGAAGTGGGGAAACATGGAAAGAAAGGAATCGGCATCAACCAGCTAAGCAACGAGCTTCACAGCCGCTTCAAGAATTTCCGGGTGAAGCAGTACGGGTATTCCCAGTTCTCAAAATTTGTGCAGAGTCTGGACGGCGTGGAGGTCTATGAGACGGACCAGCGCCAGAAGATGGCCAGGAAATCGTAACGGTTCCGCATTTTCACAGCCCTGCTGAGTAGCTGCAAGGATTTTACAAAATAGGAGGGTAACTTATGGATTTAACCATGTCGATTGCTGCTGCCAGCATGGATATGAGCGCTGCCAAACTGCAGCAGGATGTATCCATCTCCATGCTGAAAAGGGCAATGGAAGACCAGGAGGCAAGCATAAACGTGATGATGGATGGTATTGACGCGGCTATGCAGCCCCCGGTGGAGCATATGATTGACACGTATGCATAAAACGGACATTGTAAGGAGTGATTTCAGACACGTTTTTCGGAGCGTGTCTGAAATTTGTTTTATGGTAACTGTTCCATACTTTCGCAGCTGCGTCAGATAGCGGGATTAAACTTTCAGACACACTCTAATATTGAGGAAAGCAGAATATCGAAAGTCTAATGTCAGGATTATGCAGGAAAAGAAAAGACACAGCCATAGAAGCAGCGTTATACTAAAAGATAAAAATGCAAAGGAGAATAGCTGTGGAAATTACAGTTGGATTTGTACTATTTGTATTTGCAATACAATTTTGCTCGTATTTTGTGAAAGGCTTAGCGGGGTTTGGGGACCCGTTGATCTCCAATCCCATGCTGTCCCTGACTGCCCTGCAGAACAATCAGATCACCCCAATGAATCTGCTGATGAACTGGCCGCTGAATCTGTACATATCTTTTAAAAATAGAAAAGAGTTTTCTGTCAAATCTACCATACCCATGATTGTGTGTATTCTCATCGGTATGGTGCCGGGGCTGCTGTGTCTAAAATATGCAGCTTCATGGAAAATAAAAGCCCTTCTGGGCCTGGTGGTTGTAATCTGCGGGGTGGAGATGATCACAAGAAAAGAATCTGCCAAATCGTCAGGAAACGGGATTGTGATGGCGCTGGTATCTATGGCGTCAGGATTCACCGCCGGATTGTATGGGATTAATCTGTTCTTTGTGGCGTACATTGAGCGCACCGGGTATGTGAACAGGAATCAGTTCCGGGGCCAGATGTGCTTTATCTTTTTTATTGAGAATACCATCCGTCTGCTGATATACATTTTTACCGGATTCTATACAGTGGATATTTTGAAACTGGCAGTGATTTCTGCGGCAGGCGTTATCTGCGGCATGTTTTTGGGAAGCCGGGTGGACAGTAAGCTAAGTGAAGCGGCAGTCCGCAGGATCATTACCATTGTGTTTATCTGTGCCGGATTGAGTACTTTGGTAAAAGCTGTGGTTTTTAAAATATAATTGATGCGTCCTCCCGCCTTCAGGCGGAAGGACGCTCTAGAGTCATATTCCCTTTATTGGCCATATAAAACACTCATCTCTTTTTGATTAATCTGTACCACCATTCGATGTAATATCTAATGCAATGCAAGTACATTCCGCTTCAAACTGGTATATGCGATCAGGATATATATAAAATAAATGGTAAAAAACAACCCCACAGTGGTTCCGGCTATGATCAGAGGGTGGCTGGCGCCTACCAGAATACCCGGTTCCACCGCACCGCCCAGGCTCAGTATGAATGGGATGCCAATCAAGAGGGGCGGCACGGCGGGCATGAGATAATAGATGGCAAGCTGCCGTCGGAGCACCCGCTCCATTTCCCGGCGTTCCATACCCAGCTTTTGAAGCAGAAGAAACTGGCGCTGATAGCGGCCGGTTTCGCTGAGCTGCTGGATGGTGAGGATGGCGGCAGCGGTCATGGTAAGTATCAGCGCCAGATAATAAAGGGGGAATACGAACATGGCTGTTGCGGCGGCCCATTCATTTTCCGCCTGGGATTTGGCGAAGATAGAATCAAAATCCGTCCGGCTTTCCTGTATGGCGGTCAATGCCTGGAACTGGGATTCACTGACAGGCTCTTTCGTCATGGCGGCATAAGCTCTGTGGCTGGCTGTGCAGGATTCGGCGGCCTCATCCGGCACGATGATGAGAAAGCCGTGTCCATTGGCCTGCCATGTATACTGTGTAAAGGATTCCGTATAGACTGGGCCTGGCTTCAGGACACTGCCGTTTAGGGAAACGGGATGGTCATAGTCTGTCATAGTATCCTTCAGGAAAGGCATACAGTGAACCAGATATTGTCCATTCTCCAGGGTAACCTTTTCATATCCCAGCATGGAACGCAGGGCGGTGTAATCGCTGAATTTCATCAACAGATCCCGCTCATAGTAACCGTAGTATTCATCATTTGTCCGGATGCTTTGGGTTACATAATCGGTTATCTGGCGGGTTTCTCCCAGGTAAAGCTGGTATTGGAGGGCGTTTTTCGTGGGGATGCCGGTGCTGATATAATCCAGATAATCGTCTAAATTCTGATTTTCCTCCGAACTTCCGATGAACAAATCAAAGCAGGTGGTCTGCTGGGCCCGTTTTTGAAACATGGCGGAGAAGGTCAGTCCGGTCCCCTGAGAAATTAACACTGCGGTAAACAGCAGGGCTGTTGTGGCCATGACAACGCCCATGGCAGCCAGCTTTGCGGACAGTGTGCGGAATATGAGCAGCGTCTGTCCCTGGTATTTTTGCCAGGGGTGTTTTTGGAACCAGGCAGGGACGCCGGAGGAAAAACTGATAAAAAATCCGTAGAGGGACAGTATAATGCATCCTGCGCCGCAGATGCCGGATGGAAGATTGCGCAGTAGAAGCAGCAGTGTCCCGGCTGTACCCAGCCCAATGGATGCCGGGAAAAGTTTCCTCCGGGTGCTGCTCTTTTTAATCACCGCTTCTTCATTTCTGCGTTCGAAATAAATCAGGTCATAAATTTTCATGGAACGGATGCGCTTGTGGTTCCGAAATTGGGCAGACAGGTAGATCAGTGAAAAATAAACCAGTGTCAGTCCAATTGCTCTCAGGGAAAACGCGAATCCAAATGTATACCGGGTGTGAAAAAGTGCCAGTATCAGTGCCCGTAAAATCTGGTAAATCAGATTTCCCAGGAGGATTCCCAGTGCCAGGGCCACAGCGCCCACGGCCAGATTTTCCAGGAAAAACAGCCTGGCAGCCTGGCGGTTTTCCAACCCCATGAGGATGTAGGTTCCCAGTTCCCGGCTGCGGCGGGAAAGCATAAAACTGGTGGTGTAAGATACCAGCCAGCCCATGATGCATACAGCGGCGATGCTGGCCAGGGTCACCACCAGGGGCAGGGATTTCAGACTGTGGGACAGTTCTTGAAGTTCCCCGGAGAACACCAGCCCGTTGAAGGCATAGAGCAGGGCTGCGGACAGTACTGTAGTGACAAAATACACCAGATAATCCCTTGCCTGGCGTCTGGCGTTCCGCAGGGAAAGCTTAGATAACGTCACTGACATCACCTCCCATCAGGGCCAGTACATCCAGAATCTCGTGGTAGAAGACTGACCGGGTTCTCCCTCCCCGGAGCAGTTCGTTGAAAATGCGTCCGTCTTTCAGAAAAAGAATCCGGGAAGCGTAGCTGGCGCTGTATGGGTCATGGGTGACCATGAGGATGGAAGCAGCCATATTCTGATTCATGTGAGTCAGGATTTCCAGCAGGTTTTTGGCCGACTTGGAATCCAGGGCCCCGGTGGGCTCATCGGCCAGGATGAGGGATTGGCCTGCTATTATGGCTCGGGCGCAGGCGGCCCTTTGTTTTTGTCCGCCGGATACTTGATAGGGGAATTTGTCCAGTATATCTGTGATTCCCAGGGCGTCGGCTGTCTGCTGTACCCGCTGCTGGACTTTGCGGGGCGGAAAATGATTCAGGGAAAGGGCAAGCCCGATATTTTCTTCGATGGTCAGAGTGTCCAACAGGTTGAAATCCTGGAATACAAACCCTAATTTCTCCCGCCGGAACCGTGCCAGTTCCCCTGGGGGCAGATCGGAAATGTCCATTTGATCCAGCAGGATGGTTCCGGCGCTGACGGTGTCGATGGTGGAAATGCAGTTGAGCAGTGTGGTCTTTCCGCTGCCGGATGCGCCCATGATGGCTATAAATTCCCCGTCTGCCATGTCAAAGCTGACCCGGTCCAGAGCCTTAGTCACATTGTTTTGACTGCCGTAATATTTTTCGATATTTTGTACTTGCAGCATGATAGAAGCCTCCCTTCATGATATCTCTTTGTCCATTGGGAACTGTCATCAAATAACTTGTGGCAGCTCCTGAGGGGCTATGCCGGCTATTAACTGACAGTTTTTTATATGAACATAGGATACCGCAGTCAGGAGGCTTTTGGTAGTGAATTATAATGAAGTTATCTTACAGTTTTGAAAGAATCTGCGGCATTTTATTGAGCAGAAGCCGGGAATGTGAGAGACACACTGGTGCCCTGCTGCTGGGTGGATTCAATTTCAATACCAATCTCCAGAACTTCTGCCAGTCTCCGGCAGAGATACAGTCCCATCCCAGTGGAGCCGCCTCTGGCCCGGCCGTTGCTCCCTGTGTATCCCCGGTCAAAAACACGGGGCAGTTCGTGGGCCGGGATGCCGATTCCGTTGTCGCTGACGGTGAGATACACGTGCTGTCTGCCAGTATGTGCACGTATAGTGACAACAGGGTCTTCTTTACGGTAGCGGGCCGCATTCTGCAGAAGCTGGCCAATGATAAAACACGCCCATTTGTCATCTGTATAGACAGTCTGCTCCAAATGGTCTGTCTCAATGCGCATGCCGCTTTGAATCAGCAGGGCACGGTGGTTTTGGATGGAGCGGGAGACGATCTCTGACAGAGCGGCCCTGCGGACAATGAAATCCTTCTCCGGGCTTTCTGCCCGAGCGTAAAACAGGGCCCGCTGTACGTGGGCCTGGATTTGGGCCAGCTCATGGGTGAGTTTCCGCCGGGCTTCCCCGTCCACATTCCGGCATATGAGCTGGGCGGCAGTGATGGGAGCTTTGATTTCGTGGACCCAGCTTTCTATGTATTCCCGATACTCTTTCTGACTTGCCTGTGCATCGGAGACAGTGCCGATCATGTCCCGGCCGCAGCGGCGCATCAGTTCAAAGAGTTTTCCCTCATACAGGCAGTCAGGAGGGGGCACGCATTCGGTGAACAGGTACTTCTGATCCAGTCCATTTAAGATAGCGCCCAGTTCCCGCAGACGGGCACGCTGTCTGAAAAAATCAGACAGATATATGGTTGTGGTGATGAGCAGGCAGAAGATGAGAAGGAGCAGGAGGATTCCGGGCTGGGTGCCGGTGGACAGCAGAAAAGCAGAGGCAGCAGCTGCAAAAACAATCTGAATGATCATTCGGTTTATGCGCTCAGACAGAAATTCGCGAAACGTCATAGCTGATACCCCATTCCTCTCCGGGTTTTGATGAATCCAGGCAGCCCCAGAGTGTTCAGTTTCCCCCGCAGGCGGGTGATGTTCACACTGAGGCTGTTGTCGTCAATGTAGATTTCACAGTCCCATAAGACTTCAATCAAGTCGGCACGGGAGACGATTTCCCCGGGATGGGCCATGAGATGCGCCAGAATCTTCAGTTCATTCCTAGTCAGGTCAGCGGACTGCCCGCCGTATGACATGACGCCCCTGGCCAGTTCCAGCCGGAGCCCATGGACTTCCAGCGCAGCCGGCTCAGCCAGAGTTTTGCTGCGTCGAAGGACCGCTTTTACTCTTGCCAGAAGGACAGGTATGTTATAGGGTTTTGTGATGTAATCATCCCCGCCCAGACTTAACGCCCGCAGCTCATCCATGGAAGAATCCCGGCTGGTAACGAAGATGATGGGAATGTCAGCCGTCCTTCGGATATCAGCGCATAATGACCAGCCGTCCTGGCCGGGCAGTCCCAAGTCCAGCAGGATGAGCTGGGGAGCGCTTTTTTGTACCTGTTCCATAATCTGGGTGAAATCAGTGATGGGGACTGCCTGGTAACCTTCGTTTTCCAGTAAAAGTGATAATTCATTTCGGATTGAGGGGTCATCTTCGATGATCATGATTTTCTGCATGGGGGATTCCTTATTTCATAACATGTACGATATTCTGCGTTGCTATATCCATGAAAAGTTCTGTAATTTTCTGGGCTCCGGTATCTTCCGTCCAAAGATATTTCATACCATCACCAGTTGTAAAATGGTAATAAAATCATAAAAGTTACTAAAAGATTTTAAGAATTCTGTCAACTAGATTCGTTCCACCATTCTATTGAAAATCGATGCTAAAACGGCTTATTCAAAGTACAACGCAATATGTTCCCTCCATATATAACAAATTAGTCCGCCAAAAGTTCTCAACAATAAAAATTGAGTTTTGGCGGCCTAATCGCTATATATAGTATATGAACTTATGAAGAGAGAATATTTCATTACATTGATACAAGCCTTTGTACAATCTCAAGCACTATACAGTACAGCACCGCTTCCGCCGCGGACCCATTTCCCTAAATGATACACAGCCTGGCTCACCACATATTCTCCGTGGTTGATAAACACTTCGACCATATTCTCATCTACCAGAATTTCCAGCTGTGTTCCTTCCATGATTTTTGGGGTACAGGCAGTCAGCAGCACATCTTTGTTTCCGGGACATACGGCGGTTCTGTCTGTATAGATATGACCGTCTTCCCGCCGGATGAGGAAGCCGCCGATGTCTGCCTCTTCTCCCTCCGATAAGTTCATGCACACCCGGTATCCTGCCGGGGAAGCCTGGGAAGGTTCTGTGATTTCTCTGGAGTAAGCTTTTTGCACATTGGGATGCATCCGGAAATATACGTGTCCGTCTTTTGCTTCCACCACCCGGGGCGGGCAGAACATGCCAATCCAGCCGGCTTCTGCCGCCTCCGGCATCCGAAGCCATGCGGTCATGATTCTTCTTCCCGCCTCATCCACAGTAGTCTGGGCGGCATAGAGATCCAGGCCGTAGTCCAGGAACTGCCAGGTATCGGGGATGGTCATTTCACAGGTGTCTTCCTGAAATTCCACCGGAAAGCAGATGTTGTGGCTATTGCCGTGGCAGCTGCGGCTTGGGCCGTCCAGGGAAGCGCCTATCACGGAGAGCAATAGCACGCTTCCTCCTTCTGTCTCGAAATAATCGGGGCATTCCCACATCCATCCGAAGGATGGGCTTTTTGCGGCTTTGTTTACATATTTCCACGTGGACAGGTCTTCGCTGCGGTAAAAGAGAACCTGGCCCTGTCTGTCTTCTGTGCGGCTGCCCACAATGAGATACCAGGCATCTTTCCCCCGCCAGATTTTCGGGTCCCGGGTATCTGCAGAGTGCCCCACCAGGCTGTCTGCCAGGGGCGGGATGATTACCTTCTTGCCAGCCCAGTTGTCAAAAGAAAAGCCGTCTTCTGAGGATATCATCAGCTGAGCGGATTTGAGATGGTCAGCCCGGCACACATGGATGTCCTCCGGGTCAGCATCCTCATAGCGGACTCCGGTGTAAACCAGGTGCATAGTCCCGTCTTTTTCTATGGCGCTGCCGGAAAAGCAGCCGTTCTGGTCTTCTTTTTTTGTGGGGAACAGGGCAATGCCCCTGTGTTCCCAGTTTACCAGATCTTTACTTACCGCATGTCCCCAGTGCATGGTCCCCCAGCGGGGGGCATAGGGAAAATATTGGTAGAATATATGATAGTATCCTTTGTAATAAATAAAACCGTTTGGGTCATTGACCCAGTTGTCCGGTGCTTTTAGATGTATTTTCTGTGTGATCATGTTCTGCTCGTCCTGTTTTCTACAGTTCTTTAGGTTTCAGTATAACTCTTTCCCGTATTTTTGTCAAAGAAATGCATCTTTGAGGGAAGCAGCACAAAAGTGATGGTATCGCCAATCTGGCCGATTTCATCTTTAGATACTCTGGCGGCTGCCATACGGTTTCCGAAAGTAAAATACAGATTGTTTTCATTGCCCATGACTTCCGTGTCGGTGAGCACTGCCTGCTGTTTGTCCTGTTTGTATAATTCAACACTCTGAGGATCCAGTTTGATGTCTTCTCCGCGGATGCCCAGTACCATTTTTCCGCGTTTTCCATTTAACCGCTTCTGAACATCCTGGGGAAGGCTTATGGTATTTCCGTCAGAAAAGGTTATGCTGTGGTCATCCACGTCCACATCGAAGAAGTTCATCTGGGGAGAGCCGATAAACCCGGCTACAAACTGGTTGGCAGGATGATTATACAGTTCCATAGGTTTTCCCACCTGCTGGACAATTCCGTCTTTCATAATGACGATTCTGTCTGCCATGGTCATGGCCTCCACCTGGTCATGGGTGACATAGATGGTGGTGGCACCCAGCTCCCGGTGCAGCTTGCTGATTTCTGTGCGCATACTCACCCGTAGCTTGGCGTCCAGATTGGACAGAGGTTCATCCATGAGGAATACTTTCTGATTTTTCACTATGGCCCTGCCCAGAGCCACCCTCTGGCGCTGTCCGCCGGAAAGATTTTTTGGTTTCCGATAGCGGTATTCTTCCAATCCCAGAATGCGCACCGCCCAGTCTACTTTTTTCTTAATTTCTTCGGCCGGCATTTTCATATTCTTCAGGCCGTACCCGATGTTCTTTTCCACTGTCATGTGGGGATACAGGGCATAGTTCTGGAATACCATGGCAATGCCTCTGTCCTTGGGCGCTGTCTCATTGACCTTTTTTCCGTCAATGTACAGCTCTCCGCCGCTGATTTCCTCAAAGCCGGCAATCATACGCAGGGTTGTGGATTTTCCACATCCAGAGGGCCCTACAAAGGCGATAAATTCTTTTTCTTCAATATTCAGGTTGAAACCGTTTACTGTATTTTTATCCGCTCCGGGATATTTTTTGCAGATATTTCTAAATTCTATAAAGCTCATATGATCATCCTTCCTTAGAACCTGTTGAGGTAACACCTTCTACAATCTGCTTGGAGAATAGGGAGTAGATGATGATTACCGGAATGGTTACCAGTGTAATTACGGCAAGTGTCTGTCCCATGGTTGTGTTGTCATTTGATGTGATGGAGTTTAAGCCAATCTGTGCAGTCAGCAGGTCGCTGGAGGTAAATACCAGCGAGGGCCACAGGTAATCGTTCCAGATGTTCAGAAATGTGAACACGCTGACTGTGGCCACCACTGTTTTGGACATTGGCAGAACCATTGTGAAAAAGTATTTTACCGGGCCGCAGAAATCCAGCTGGGCCGCTTCGTACACATCATCCGGCAGACTGACGAACACCTGCCGGAACAGGAAAATATTAAACGGATTTACAATCATAGGCAGTATGTAACCTATCACAGTATTCAAAAGTCCTGCTTTGGCAATAATCAGGAAATGAATGGTAATGACTGTTTCCGTTGGCACGATCAGCAGCATCATAATGATCAGCAGCCACTGGTCCCGGAAGGGGAAGGGAATCTTTGCCAGGGCGTATCCGGCAAGCCCGTTTACCACAATTCCCAGGAGAATCAGCACTGCGGCGTAAAATAGTGTGTTTGCCATATAGCGCACAAAATTCGTGTTGGTGAGAATCGAAATATAATTGTCAAAAAAACTTCCGCCCGGCATGGGAGGTATGAACGCCGCAATGGAATTCATATCCGCGGTAATGGCCGAATCCGGCTTAAAGGAGTTTGCCAGCATCCAGAGTACCGGAAACAGGAAGAAGATGGACAATACCAGCAGGATGGCAACCAGTACCCAGTTAATTCGTTTTTGCTTTTTTGTTAACATGTTTTCCCTCCCTCTCCTTTGTCAGCACATTTTGGATAATCGTCAGGACCACCACAAATACGGTGAATACAATGGCCATTGTGGAGGCCAGGCCCATTTCCCAGTTGACGGTTCCTGTCTCATAAATATCGTATACAATGGTATAGGTGGAATGATCCGGGCCTCCCCCGGTCATTACCATAGGCTGTACCAGCATGCGGAATGCTCCGATGGTAACTGTGATAAATACAAATACGCACAGAGGCTTTAATTCCGGCAGGGTCACGTCTTTGAACTTCTGCCAGCTGGTGGCGTGGTCCATCTCTGCGGCTTCATAGATGGCCGGGTTGATGTTCTGCAGTCCGCCGAGAAAGATAATCATCTGGTAACCCATGCCCTGCCATACGCTCATGATGGCGATAGACGGAAGAGCCTGTTTGGCGCTGTGGATAAATGGCTGGGCGTCAATGCCCATCTGTCCCAGCAGTGTATTTAGAATCCCTTCCGGGCTGTAAATCTGCATCCACAAAGTGGATACCACAGCCAGAGACATGACAACAGGGATAAAAAATGCTACTTTGAAATATTTTTTACAATGAGCGGCGTGGTTGATGGCGATTGCCAGCAGCAGCGCGCCGCCGCATTGCAGGGGGACAATAATAAGTACAAATTTCACGGTATTTAAAAAGGATTTTACAAAGAGCTCATCTTTGAAAATATCGGTATAGTTTTTCAGGCCTGTAAAATGTGTCAACTCCGGATTCAGTGCGAAATAGTCGGTAAAGCTGAATCCAAACGTCAGCAGCATGGGCAGGAATAAAAACAGTGTAAGGAGCACCAGTGCAGGGCCGAAAAACGCCATTCCCATAATCGAATTCTTTTTCTTCATTATTCTCTCGTATAACGTTCCAGTTTCGCGTTAATCCTTTCTACTGATTTATCCATTTCAGTCCGGGCGTCCTTCCCGCCCAGGGCTACACTTTCCAAAACTTCCTGGAAGAAAGTGCTTACCTGTGGATATACAGGGGTCTTCGGCCTTGGATGGCCGTAATTGCTCAGTTGATTGTATAATGCAGCATAATTTTCATCTGTCTGGAACACGTCAATGCTCTCGAACGCCTCATAGGTGGAGGGGAAAGTCTTTGACATTTCCCAGATGCGGATTCCGCTTTCTACACCGCTCATCCACTGCACCAGCTTTGTGGAGCCTTCGATGTCCTGGGTTCCGGAGGATGCGGCAAACGCCCAGGAACCAGTGGGGGTGTATTTCTCTCCATTCCACTTCTCGCTGGCCACATAGGGGGCCACGCCCAGTTTGATATCCGGATAGCTGCCATAAATGGTGTTGACTTCCCAGGCTCCATCGAATTTGAACGCGGCCCGTCCGCCTTCAAACAGGTTTTCAATGGGCGCTTCTGACATATAACCCTTTTTCACAATCGTCTGAAAATAATTCATAGTTTCTGCGTTTGCCTCTGAATTGAAGTATCCGTCAGCAGTCAGTCCGTCTTCACTGACCAGTTCCCCGCCGTTTGACCAGATAAATGGAGCATAGTAGTAAATACTGGCCTCGCCCACAGGAAAAGTCATGTCCAGTGGATACCCCTTCTTTTCATCCATCAGAGGTTTCAGCTGTTCCAGGATTTCCAGAAATTCGGACCAGGTCCACGGGTGTCCGGCGTCCGGTACCTGAATACCGGCTTCCTGGAGGATCTCTTTGTTGTAGTAAAGACCCACGCTGGATTCCATCACTCCAAGAGCATATAGTTTGTCGTTGTAAGTGCCCTGGTCAATGATGGACGGCAGATAGATGCTTTTTTCTTCTTCTGATAATTCAGCCAGGGGCTGGATAATTCCGTTTGCCGCGTAGGCAGCTATGTTGGGGCCGTCCACAGTGAGCACATCAGGGAGCCCGCCAGCCATCACAGAGGCGTTGATTTTGTCTGAATATCCGCCGCCGCTGTCGTTTCTGGGGATGAATTCAATGTCGGCAAAATAGGTGCCGTCATATTCCTCGTTAAAACTTTCCACTGCCTGTTTGTATGCCTGCCCTTCTTCTGTGTCCTCAATGGAATGGACCCAGATGGACAGATAGGATTCACCCTGGTCATACCCTGCTATGTCGCCTGGGGAAATCTGCTTTTTCTGACAGCCAGTCAGGCAGCCCGCAGCCAGTAGAATTCCAGCCAGGCACATCAGTCGTCTTTTCATACGTTTCCTCCTTATCATAATCGGTTTCGTAACCGATAAAGGTACCGGTTACTTTATAAAATAATCATAATATACACGCTGGCTGTTGTCAATGATCAATTGCACTTTCGGCGTATGTTCTATTTTTCCCGCACTGTTTTTATACAAAATTGACAAAACCGGTACTGGAACCGATTGATTTCTGACTGCACTTTTGATATACTCAAAAGAAACGGTTGAAATAAAGATGAAAAAAAAGAAAGTGACTTTTGCGGATATTGCCGCGTATACGAATTTTTCGAAAACCACCATTTCACGGTATTTTAATAACCCGGATTCCCTCACCTTGGAAAACCAGCAGAAGATTGCAGACGCGCTTACCGCATTGGATTACAAAGAAAATAAAGTGGCCCGCATTCTGGCCAGCGGCAAGACGGAATTTGTGGGGATTATTGTACCCAATCTTTATATGCATTATTATGCGGAAATGCTGAACCAGATTCTCTCTACCTATGAAACTTACGGTTACAAATTTCTGGTTTTTGCGGGAGATGAAAAAAAGGATGTGGAAAAAAAATACATTGAAGAGCTTCTTGCCTATAATATCGAAGGGATGATTGTACTGAGCCCCACCATACCGTCGGAGGAGCTGGCGGCTTATCACATACCGGTGGTGGGGATTGAGCGGGAAGATTCCCATATATGCAGTGTAAATACAGACAATTATATGGGGGGCGTACAGGCGGCAGGTCTGTTGAAAAAATGTAACTGTGACGTGGTCATTCATATCAATGCAGAGATTGACGAGACAGTTCCGGCTTATGGAAGAATCAGGGGTTTTCTGGATATCTGCAGAGAATATGAACTGCCTTACGAAATGATGTTAGGCAGTATCGGCAATTCTTTTGAGGAAAACCAGGAGAAGCTCCTTCAAATTGTGGATACCCTGGAAGAAAAATATCCCCAGAGGAAAAAGGGAATCTTTATCTCCAATGATACCCACGCCAATATATTGTTGAATATTCTTGTCCGCAGATATGGGAAACTTCCTGAAACATATAAGATAATAGGGTTCGACAATTCCCCCATATCCAGTGAGGCAGTCATCCCTATGAGCACCATCGGCCAGCAGATCCCGGAGATTGCCAGGGAAGCCATGGAGCTTCTGGCCCAGCAGATGACAGAGAGGAAAAAGAGGCGTCCGGTGCCTCTGGAGGCCCCTGTTCACAAGATTATTCCACCTGTATTAATCCGCCGGGAAACTGCTTAAACTCCTCAGTGTCAAACATCTCCATTGCCTTCAGCGACAGAATCAGTCTCTGCCGGACAGCGGGATTGTCCAGTTGGATGCCGCATATTTCTGAAACCCGCTCCATGCGGTATGCTAAGCAACTGTCAAAAAATAACTTTTAAATTTGGGGTTTCATATACTTTCTCATCAAGCTGGCAGGTAATGGACAATCCTTTTTCCGTTGTTGTATTTGATATTAAGCTGATGACTGTTTCAATATCAATCAATGGCTGTCCCTGCCAGTTTTTTGAAATATAGCAGAACATCTTATGATCAATTTAATGTACTAATTGATGCATTTTCTCTTGACAGATGAACCCGCTTTGTGTACCATATTCTTGGAGGTAATACTTTATGAATCCAAACTACAACCAGAATACTCTATGTGTTTGTCCCTCAAGTACAGAGCTTCAACGCCGAAGGCGAGGAAGAAACTGTTGATATATATACCAAATTCAATGTAATTGACCTTCCATCAGGAAGCAGAGCTGTCGTTATATCATTTCATAAAAGGAATAAACCCATCGATTACCTGTTTCGATAATGGTGGGTAGGAAGGAGGAGCTGCAGATGAATGTAAAGAAAGTGTTTTGTGAAGAGTGCAGAAACGATGTGGATTACGTTGTTGCAACTACACTGATGACTGGTTCCATCAGGGAAAAAGAATATTCCTATATTGGGAAGGAAGCCCATTGCGCTGAATGTGATTCCCATAT
>CAJURF010000074.1 GCA_910588825.1 uncultured Lachnospiraceae bacterium | reverse complement strand
GTAAATTTGTTGTAGTTTACAAGTTCAAGTACCGCAAACCCTTGATTTTACTGGTTTTCTTTGCCAAGCGTTTTCATCGTCGGGAACAACAAAACATCCCGAATCGCCGCAGAATCCGTAAACAACATACACATCCTGTCAATTCCAAACCCAATTCCCCCAGTAGGAGGCATACCGATTTCCAACGCATTCATAAAATCTTCATCAGTAGTATTGGCTTCCTCGTCACCCTGGGCAAGCAGTTCTTCCTGTGATTTGAAGCGTTCTCTCTGGTCAATGGGATCATTTAACTCAGAATATGCGTTTGCCATTTCCCAGCCATTCATGAAGAACTCAAACCGTTCTGTATATTCTGGATTTCCAGGTTTTTTCTTGGTCAGAGGTGAGATTTCAATGGGGTGGTCCATGACAAATGTAGGCTGAATTAAATGCTCTTCAGCATATTCTTCAAAGAACAGGCTGAGGATATCTCCTTTTTTGTGCCGTTCCTCGTATTCCACATGGTGTTCTTTGGCAGCCGCCCGGGCTTCTTCCAGGTCTTTGATCTGGTCAAAGTCCACGCCTGCGTATTTTTTTACAGCTTCTACCATGGTGATTCTCTCAAATGGTCTGCTCAAGTCCATCTCTGTTCCCTGATATACAATAGTGGTTGTTCCCAGCACCTCCTGAGCCACATAACGGTACAGATTTTCTGTTAAATCCATCATACCGTGATAGTCTGTATATGCCTGGTATAATTCCATCAGTGTGAATTCCGGGTTATGCCTTGTATCCAGACCCTCGTTTCGGAACACTCTTCCGATTTCATATACTCTCTCCAAGCCTCCCACAATCAACCGCTTCAGGTACAGCTCCAAGGAAATCCGCAGTTTTAAATCTTCATCCAGAGCATTGAAATGCGTAGTAAACGGCCGTGCCGCCGCACCTCCTGCATTGGATACCAACATGGGGGTCTCCACTTCCATAAAACCCTGTGAATCCAGATATTTCCTGATTGTACTGATGATCTTTGAACGTTTGATAAAGGTATCTTTCACATCCGGATTCATAATCAAGTCTACGTATCTCTGTCTATAACGCAGGTCTGTATTGGTCAGACCATGGAATTTCTCCGGGAGAATCTGCAGGCTTTTGGAAAGGAGGGTAACTACTTCAGCATGTAAAGAAATTTCTCCGGTTTTTGTTTTAAAAACATTTCCTGTGATACCTACGATGTCTCCAATATCCAGCTTTTTAAAGGCCTTGTACTCATCTTCTCCAAGACTGTCCCGGGCCACATAGGACTGAATGGTCCCCTGTAAATCCTGTACATGACAGAAAGAGGCTTTTCCCATGACTCTTTTCGACATTAACCTTCCGGCAATTGTAACCTGTTTCCCCTCCAGCGCCTCAAAATCTGTTTTCACTTCCTGGCTGTGATGGGACACATCGTATTTCATAATTTCAAAGGGATTCTTCCCTTCCTGCATCAGCTGGTCTAATTTCTCTCTACGCACTTTCAGCAGCTGACTCTGGTCTGCTTCTTTCTTTTGCTGTTGAGCCATCGTTTTTCACCCCTTATACATTTCTTTGAATCTGCAATACTTTATATTCCATCAGACCTGCCGGCATTTCTACACTGACAGTCTGTCCCTCTTTCGCACCGATTAGTGCCTTGCCCACAGGAGATTCATTGGAAATCTTTCCCTCCAGGCTGTTTGCCTCTGTGGAGCCTACTATTTTAAATTCGATGTCCTCATCATATTCCATATCGTGGACTTTAACTTTACAGCCTACGCTGATGGTTTTCAAATCCACTTCATCTTCTACTACTACCTCTGCATTTTTCAGAATTTTCTCGATTTCTTCTATACGGGCTTCTATATCTCTCTGTTCGTCTTTTGCTGCATCATACTCTGCGTTCTCTGAGAGGTCCCCCTGCTCTCTGGCTTCCTTAATCTTCTGAGCCACTTCTTTCCTCTTAACTACCTTTAAATCATGCAGTTCTTCTTCCAATTGCTTCAATCCCGCATAGGTAAGCAAGTTCTTCTTTTCTTCCATTTTTTTCGCTCCCTTCGCCCTTGCTGTTAACAATTCATGTATTATAACGAAATCCCTGAAAGTTGTCAAGATTTCTCAACATGCATTTGATTGGCGGATGCTCTTTGCCAATAAAAAGCGTCCCACATCCATACCAGACAGTTTCTTACTTCCAATGTATTGCTTCACCCTGGAAAATATACCGCCTCCTGCTGCCAAGACAGCAGATGAATGATTCCTCTCCCACATGCTTTCCAATAGGCAGTCACAACACGTCGTTTCCACAACCGGAGTTTGGACAAAAGAAACATAAACAAAGAGCAAATTCAAAATGATTTTGAACTCCGTCTTGTCTCTTCTGTCCAAACTTGTGACGTCTGAATGCCTTTTCGTAATTATCTAAGACTTTCCAATAATTTCTCCAGCTGGCTGTAGTCCTCCAGCTGGTTTACTTCACGCCTGAGCCTGGCGCTGTGGGGCAGGCCTGCCGTATACCAGGCTACATGTTTGCGCATTTCCCGCATTCCTGTATATTCCCCTTTGTATTTCACCTGGAGCCGGGCATGTCTCAGAATCATCTGCCGGATCTGTTCTTTATCTGGGGCCGGCAAATGCTTACCTTCTATAATATAGGCACGTACTTGGGAAAATATCCACGGATTTCCCCGGGCCGCCCTGCCAATCATTACCGCATCGCAGCCAGTATGCTCAAACATTTCCCTGGCCTTTTGGGAAGAATCCACGTCCCCGTTTCCAATGACAGGAATGGATACGGTTTCTTTGATCTGACGGATCACTTCCCAGTCAGCCTCCCCAGAGTAATACTGCTCTCGGGTCCGCCCGTGGACTGCAATCGCCGCCGCCCCGCTGCTCTCAATCATACGGGCAATTTCCAAAATATCTATATTTTCCCCGTCAAAGCCCTTTCTGATTTTCACTGTCACCGGTTTTTTAATGGCTTTTACGGTTTTTTCCACAATCTCTCTGATGAGGGGAGGATTTTTCAGCAGAGCCGAACCCTCCTGGTTATTCACCACTTTTGGTACAGGACAGCCCATATTCAGGTCCAAAATATCAAATGGCCGGTCCTCTATCTTTTTCGCCATCTCACTGATAATGTCCGGGTCATTGCCGAACAGCTGGAGGGAAATAGGTTTTTCATCGGAATGTATCTCCAGCAGTTTTTCTGTATTCTTATTTCCATAGAGAATGGCCTTTGCACTGATCATCTCCATGCAAATAAGTCCCGCCTGCTGTTCCCTGCACAGCAAACGGAACGGTAAATCCGTTACTCCCGCCATAGGCGCCAGCACAACCGGATTTTCCAGTTCCACAGTACCAATTTTCACTCTCATATGTTCACTGATTCTTTTCATAGATAAGCCGGAGTCCTTTTAAGGTGAGCATATTGTCATAAACCTGTATGGCATCTACCTCATCGGCAATGATCTTTCCCAATCCGCCTGTGGCTACCACATGCAGTTCATCTCCCAGCCCGGATTCTTCTTTTACTTTCCTGATAATATATTCTGTCTGGCCTATGTACCCATAGACTAAACCTGCCTGCATACTGGTGATAGTATCTTTTGCCAGTATGGATTTTGGCTTGCGTATTTCAATAGCCGGAAGTTTTGCCGTGTCTTCCCATAATGCCTTTGCACTGATTCTGATCCCTGGTGAGGTGATTCCCGCCACAAAACTCCCATCTTCCAGTATCAAATCATAGGTAGTGGCCGTTCCAAAATCAATCACCAGCACAGGTCCTCCATACAGCGTGTAAGCCGCCATGGCATCTACTATGCGGTCCGCACCGATTTCCTTGGGATTTCCCGTCACCAGACGGATTCCTGTCTTTGTCCCTGGCTTAATGACCAGAGGGTGCAGATTAAAATATTTGATCACACCGCTGTTCAGGGAATACATCACATCCGGCACTACGGAACTGATCACCACATGACTGACTCCCTTGGGATCAATCCCCCGGTGTTCCAGCATACTGCACAGATATATACCGTATTCATCGGAAGTCCGTTTCTGTCCGCTGGTCATGCGAAAGGTCGCTTTGATTTCCTCCCCCTCAAATACGCCCAGGGTAATATTGGTGTTTCCCACATCTATAACCAGGATCATAGTTCTGTCTCCTCCATTCCTTCCCCCATACAAAATACCCGATAATACATTTCCAGGGACTGAAGCAGTTCTTCCTTCTCCCTGCGCAGCTGTTTAATCTTCAAAGCACTTCCGATTTCGTCGAATCTGGCATCCGCCTCCAGTGCCTCCACACGAAACTGCAGGCTGCCAGCCTCATCAAATTCAAGAATCAGTACTCCGCCTACATCCTCTGTAAACATCACACACATAATATGCAGTTCGTCCTGAACCGCCTGGGGAAGCGCATAAAAATCTTCATTAAAATAATATTTTTGTTCATAGACGCTTGCCCCGCAAAGCACCACATTCTCCTGATACATATAACCTCCTGGTAATTAGGACCTGTCAGCAGCTAATTCACTCACAGTTCCTTATCTTTTACACATATCCATACACACCACGCACAGATACTTCGCCGGCACTCACAGCTGCTACCGTATGGTCTTCTTTTTCCACCAGAAGCTCTCCTCTGGTATCTATTCCCCTGGCAGTCCCTTCCCATTCATGTCCGATTTCCAGAACCCGGACTTTCCGGTTCTGATTGATTAATATCCGGTTGTAATCTCCCTGGAGCTGAGAAAAGTCCTCATAGACACAAAATTTCTCATAATTGCTCTCAAACTGCTCCAATACCGCCGCCGACAGCGGCGCCCGGGAAATAGCATGTCCAAGCTCTGTCTGGATACTGGAAGCGGTTTCTGCCAGTTCTGCAGGAAAATTTGTCAGGTTCCCGTTAATGCCCACGCCAATCACCAGATCACGTATGTGGTCATCTCTCACATTCATCTCCGTCAAAATACCGCAGATTTTCTTCCCGGATATTACAATATCATTTGGCCACTTGATCATGGCTTCCACTTGATACAATCTGCGGCACGCCTGTGCCACACTGAGTCCCATAACCAATGTCAGCATGGAAGCATTTTGTGGATTCAGCTGTGGTCTGAGAATACAGGTCATGGCCACAGAACTTCCCTTGGGCATGACCCACCCTCTGCCCCGCCGTCCTTTCCCGCTGGTCTGTTCTTCTGCAAATACAACGGTGCCATGTACAGCCCCTTCTGCTGCCAGACGTCTGGCCCAGGTATTGGTGGAATCAACGGTTTCTCTGCAGTATATGCTCTGGCCCAGCCACTTTGTATGCAGACAGCTCTTGATTTCTTCCGCATTCAGGACATCATCACTCATGAAAAATCCCCTAATGTGGCCGCCATAACAGCTTTAATGGTATGCATGCGGTTTTCCGCTTCATCAAATACTTTCGATTGGGCGGATTCAAACACTTCATCTGTCACTTCCATATCCTGAAGAGAAAATCTCTCCCCCATCTCTTTTCCGATAGTGGTTTTCAAATCGTGAAAAGCCGGGAGACAGTGCAGGAAAATCGCATATTCCGAAGCATTTTCCATTACCTCTTTTGTGACTTTATAAGGCGTCAGCTCCTGTATCCGCTCCTCCCACACTTCATCCGGCTCGCCCATGGACACCCATACATCTGTGTAAATCACATCTGCATCCTTTGTCCCCTGCTTCACATCTTCTGTCAGGGTAATGGAACCCCCGCTCTCCCTGGCATAACCTTTGCAGAGTTCTACCAGCTCTGTATTGGGGAAATACTTCTTGGTTGTGCAGGCTGTGAAATGCATTCCCATTTTGGCACAGGCAATCATCAGGGAATTCCCCATATTGTATCGGGCGTCCCCCATATAGACCAATTTAATTCCTTTCAGTTTTCCGAAATTTTCCCGGATAGTCAGCAGATCCGCCAGCATCTGCGTGGGGTGGTATTCATTGGTCAGGCCGTTCCACACCGGAACACCTGCATGTTCTGCCAGTTCCTCTACAATCTCCTGTCCAAATCCCCGGTACTCGATTCCCTCATACATCCTTCCCAAAACCCGTGCCGTGTCCGCAATACTTTCCTTTTTCCCTATCTGCGAACCAGATGGGTCCAGATAAGTAGTTCCCATCCCCAGGTCATGAGCCGCCACTTCAAAGGCACACCTGGTTCTGGTACTGGTTTTTTCAAAAATCAGTGCAACGTTTTTGCCTCTGTAGCGATCCACAGGAATCCCCTTTTTCTTTTTTTCCTTCAAATCTGCGGACAGGTCCAGCAGATAAGTAATTTCTTCCGGGGTAAAATCTTTCAGTGTTAAAAAATTACGGTTTTTTAAATTCATGACTCTATATCCTCCTCAATTCCGCCTTGGTACAATAATTCTGCAAACAGCGGTGTCTTCTTCCCCTCCGTCAATCTATGTTTTCTCAAAGCAACAGCCGTCTCCAGAGCTTCTAAGGTATACACTTTATATTTTTTAATCTGCAGCAGACGAGCTGCTGCTTCCAGAACTGCCAGATATAATTCCTGATAATTCCAACCGGAAGACAGCTTCAGTTCATGGGCGACCTGGCTTAAACGGCTTTCCACAAATTTCCGCAGTCCGCTGTCAGAATTCAGAGAAGCCAGCCGGTTTAGATAGAATCTCTCATCTTCCGGAGCATCCACATAATAAATGCTGCCTTTCAACCCGTATATCATACGCAGGGTATCGTAATACCCCGCTGTCATATTCCGTCTGCTTTTCTGCGCGTCAAATTCAATGATATTCCCTAGATGAATCCGGGGTTCCACTGAATAAACAGATGTCCCCTCCGGAATTTTCACCTTTTTTTCCCTGCCAGGCCCGTATATTCGAATCATAATGATATCTTCATATCCCCGGTTTACCAGGGAGCCCAGCGGAACATTGTTGATTACGCCACCGTCTATGAATGTTTTTCCCTGAAGTTTTTCATTTTTAAACAAAGGAAAAATATATGCGCTGGCTAAAAGCAAATCTGGCAGTTCCTCCGGCTGGATTTGATGTACATCCACATCCAGCTCTTTTAATTCATCCACACAGAATGTAAGAATATAAAATTCTACAGGGGATGCCTGTATTTGTTCAGCGTCCACGTACTGATTGATCAGATTCCGCAGAGGAGTCACATCCACACCCCCGTCCCTCATGGTGGAAAAAAGAATCTCAAACGCTTCGCCCAGCGGAATTTTTCCCTGGAACAGCTGGGACATCAGTGCATCATCCACATCCATAACTTTGGAGTATGAAATATCTTTCCACACTTTTTCCGCATTTTCATAATCTTCCATACACATAAGGGCGCCGTTTAAAGCGCCCACACTGGTACCTGCAATTCCTTTTATTTTTACGCCGGCTTCTTTCAGGGCCTTCCATGCCCCGATTTGATAAGCGCCTCTGGCTCCGCCGCCCTCCAGCACAATCCCGTACTCTTTCGAGAGATCCAGTACCGGTTTCATCTGCCGTCACCTCATCATTTCTGCGGACTTTCTGTTATCACTTCTTTCAGGGACGATGCCAGACCCGCCAGACCCTGCAGCTCTGATGGAATAATAATCTTCGTAGCTTTCCCGTCAGCCGCCTTCGCAAATGCCTCCAGACTCTTAATGGTCAGCACCGCCTGGTCCGCTCCAGCTTCCCTGATAAACCGGATACCATCTGCATTGGCCTGCTGGACTTTCATAATGGCTTCCGCCTGCCCCTCTGCCTCACGGATCATCCGCTCTTTCTGAGCCTCTGCCCGAAGGATTGCCGCCTGCTTTTCTGCCTCTGCTTCCAGAATGGCGGATTCCTTCTTTCCTTCTGCCACCAGAATGGTGGAGCGCTTCTCTCCCTCTGCAATCAGAATCGACTCCCGTCTCTCCCGCTCCGCCTTCATCTGTTTTTCCATAGCATCCTGGATTGCCTCCGGCGGTATAATATTTTTCAGCTCCACTCTGTTTACTTTGATTCCCCAAGGATCTGTGGCCTCATCCAGGGAAGCCCTCATCTTTGTATTGATGACTTCACGGGAAGTAAGAGTCTCATCCAGCTCCATATCACCGATAATATTGCGCAGAGTGGTAGCCGACAGATTCTCAATAGCCATAATAGGATTATCCACCCCGTAGGCATAGAGCTTAGGGTCTGTAATCTGAAAAAAAACCACCGTGTCAATGCGCATGGTGACATTATCTTTAGTGATTACTGGCTGAGGCGGAAAATCCACCACCTGCTCCTTTAAATTCACCCGTTTCGCAACCCGCTCAATAAAAGGCACTTTAAAATGAATGCCAACTTCCCAGGTTCCCCTGTATGCGCCCAGGCGCTCCAAAATCAATGCCGATGCCTGAGGCACAATCTTGATGCAGGATGCCAGTACCATCAAAGCAATAATCAAAAATATAATAAATGTGATAAAACCAAAACCTGCCATATTCAGCCCTCCTTTTTCTCATCCACGCAGCGTTCTACAATTAACTTTACCCCCTGCACTTCCTGTATAGCCACAACTGTGTCCACAGGGATCACACACCCGTCCTCTCTTGTACGTGCCGTCCAATCTACTCCATTAATCTTGACCCGGCCAGTACCCTTGAGATTTTCAATGGTTTCTGTCACCATACCTTTTTCTCCCAGAAGGCTGTATACGTTGGTTTTCTCCGTCTTCTGGTTCATAAACCGCACCGCTGCAGGTCTGGTAAAAATCAGAAGAGCCAGCGACACTGCTATGAACAGAACAATCTGTACCGCAAGCGGTACCCGAAATAGTGCCGCAAAAAAAGTTACCAGCGCACCCCCGGCGAACCAGATGGTGGTCAATCCCATGGTAGCCGCCTCAATTAACAAAAGTATAATCAATAGCCCCAGCCAGAAAATCGTACTATTCAGTTCCAAACTCATGTGCTGTCCCCCTCTCTGTCTGATGAAGCCCAATTTAGAAAATTGTAAAACACCCATTCCATTGCATAACCAAAGTTTAGTCAAAAAAGCAACATTACAAGCGGATTTAAAACAGTTTTTTGCTTCGTTTTGTTTCTTTTTCCCAAACTCGTGACTCTGGAATTTGCAGTTATCTATATGATTTTCATTATACCATTAAATGATTTCAAGGGAAACCTTTTTTAGAAATCCTTAACGAAACCTTTACATTTATTTCCTTCTGCGCTGCCGTGCTGCCTCATACATAAGAATCCCCGCCGCCACACTGGCATTTAACGACTCGGTTTTTCCCTCCATGGGGATACATACTGCCTCATCAGCCTCTTTCTGCATCTGTGCGGTCAGGCCGTTTCCCTCATTTCCAATTAGAAACACCGTTTTCTTTGTGTAGTCCTTTTCATCATACAGCCTGCCGTCCATTTTTGCCGCATAGACGGTGTATCCGCGCCGTTTCAGCTCCTGAACCGTCTCAGTAAGACTTTCCACGTAGAGAAACGGGAGCCGGTAGACAGCCCCCATGGTAGCACGCACGGTTTTGGGATTGAAAAGGTCTGCAGACTGTCTGCTCAGCAGGATACCGGCCGCACCGGCCGCTTCCGCCGTCCGCAAAATCGTCCCCACATTCCCCGGGTCCTGCAGGTCTTCCAGTGCAATTATAAGAGGTGCATCTCTGCCGCCGGCGATCTCCTCCAGGGTATAGACAGGCTGTCTGCCAACTGCGAGAATCCCCTGAGGCGTCTTTGTCTGGCTCATGTGCAGAAATACATGTTCCGCCACCCTATTTAGAATTCCTCTTTCCTCATATTCTTTCCGGGTCTGCTCTGACATATTCTCCAGAAACTCTTCCGATGCATACACCGACTGTAGCCATTCCTTTGGCATCTCCCGGCACATTTTCCACCCTTCAACCACAAAAAGCCCTTGCTTTTTTCGGGCTTTTGTGGTTTTCTGCAGCTGTATAATATTTTTTACCTGTGTATTTGAAGTACTTGTAATCATAAAATTTTTTACCTTCTAGAGCGTGTCTTAAAAATGCTTTTTGTCAGATGTGCGTCACACTTGGTGGGAGATTTGTTCCAAATGAAGGGCGCATAGCGGGCTATGTAACCTGAATTTGGCGAAAATCTCACGCAAAATGGGGCGTGCAGATGGCAAGAATGATTTTTAAGACACACTCTAGGACCTGTCTCAAAACTTTTTAAGTATAGCCCACACCAATTACCCACACCTTTCGCGCAGGATAAATTTTCAGCCACGCTCCAGTAACTGATCCAGACTTGCATTATCTCCCATAACCACCAGCATCTGCTGTTCACTCAGCACCTGGTCCGGGTCCAGATTCATGACAACTTCTTCCCCGTCTTTGATGGCGATCACGTTCAGATTATATTTCCCCCGCACATCCAGACTGCGCAGAGAATGGCCTGCCCAGGAAGCAGGCACATGGATTTCCACCAGACTAAACTCATCTGAAAGTTCCAGAATATCAACCACCCCGCCTGCAATCAGATTCTGTGCCACGCGGACTCCCATTTCCCTTTCCGGAAAAATCACTTCGTCTACCCCTATTTTCTGCAGAATGGTACCGTGAATATCTGTTACCGCTTTGGCAGCTACTTTCGTAATTCCGCTTTCTTTGGCATACATGGCCGCCATAATACTGGCATTCATATCCTGGGTAAACGCCACAACAGCCACATCAAACTGGCAGATATCCAGCGACTCCAGCACTCCCGGTTCCGTCACATCGGCTTTTACCGCATAGGTCACCTTGTCTGAAATCGTCTGAATGGGATCATTTCTCTTGTCTACCACCATCACTTCATAACCGGAATCGCCTAAAGTTTCCGCAAGGCTGTAGCCAAAAGCCCCCAGCCCGAATACTACATACGAATTTTTCTTCATTTTATTTCTTTTTCCTTTTAACCAATTAAAATATGTTCTTCCGCCAGATGTACATTCTGATTTCGGTTCCTGGCCCGGATGGTTATAGCTGTGGCCAGCGTAATAGGCCCAATCCTGCCCAGATACATGTTCACAATGATAATCATCTTGCCTGCCAGCGGAAGCTGCGAGGTAATTCCCCTGCTCAGCCCCACAGTTCCGAGAGCGGAAGTAATTTCATAGACGATGTCAATAAACGATGCTTTCATAGTCATAGATAAGGCAATGCTTCCTGCCAGCAGGCAGAAAAATCCCAGCCCTGTCACTACCATTGCTGTACGGATGCTCTGTTCCTTAATTTTCCGCTGAAATACTTCTGTATCATCCTTACCTTTCAGATAAGCGATGATTGCCAAGAACAAAATAGCAGACGTTGTTGTCTTCACTCCGCCTGCTGTTCCCATAGGCGAACCTCCCACGAACATCAAAAACAGCGTCAGCACCATAGAAGAATCACTGAGCATCCCCTGGTCTACTGAGGCAAAGCCTGCCGTCCTGGTGGTTACAGACTGAAACAGCGCCGCCTGTATCTTTGTCCCCCAGGTCATGCCGCCCAGTGTATCCGGGTTGCCGTATTCAAATAGCAGAAAAAGAATCCCTCCGCCCAATATCAGCAGTGCTGTGGACGCCAGCACCAGTTTCGAGTGAAGATGCAGTCTTGCATACCAGTGGCGCTGACGGCCTTTTCTTCCACATCCTTCTTTCCAGACCCGGTACAAATCCCACCAGACAAGAAACCCCAGCCCACCAGATACAATCAGCATTATAGTAACGCCATTCACCAGAGGATTCCCCACATAAGGAATCAGACTGTCTTCTCCCAGAATATCCATTCCTGCGTTACAAAATGCGGATATGGAAGTAAAAACGGACTGCCAGATCCCTTTCTTCCATCCAAATTCCGGTATAAAAACAAAAGAATAACCTACAGCTCCCAGCAATTCGGCTCCCAGTGTACACACCACAATTTTCCTGACAATATTTCCCATTCCGGCCATGGTATCCAGATTATATGCCTCCTGTATCACACGCCTCCCTTTCAGGGTGATGCGCCTGCCCAGGAGCAGCATAGCAGACACAGTCACAGCAATCACACCCAGCCCCCCCAGCTGGATAATACATAAAATCACTATTTTCCCCACTGTGGACCAGTGTACGGCTGTGGGCACTGTCACCAGGCCGGTCACACAGACAGACGTGGCGGCTGTAAACAGTGCGTCGATAAAGCTGGTATGCTCTCCTGGCGCACTGCATACTGGCAGCCATAAAAGAAAACCGCCCAGGAGGATCACTCCCGCAAAACCGAGAGCAATAATCCGGGCAGTGCTTAATGATGACTGAACTTTTGTATATATAATTGATTTTTTACGAAATTTCATATCCATTACTTATTATAATTGTGGGATAGAGAATTACATACTGAAAATTGATACTCTGACAGCTCCTTATTCATAGAAAGAGCCTCGTTAATATCAAAATCCACATATTCTCCATGCCGGTACCCCACAACTCTCTGAGACTTTCCTTCCAGCAGAAGATCCACAGCTTTCGCTCCCATGATGGATGCATATACACGGTCTTTACAGGTGGGACTTCCTCCGCGCTGCATGTGTCCCAGAATGGTAGCTCTTGTCTCAAGCCCGGTAGCCGCCTCAATCCGCTTTGCCATTGCCTCGGAATGCCCGATTCCCTCCGCATTGATGATAATATGATGCTTTTTACCGCTTTTACGGCTGTGGATAATATGGTTAATCAGTTTTTGTTCATCATAATCATATTTTTCCGGAATCAGCACATCTTCTGCGCCGTTGGCAATTCCGCACCACAGTGCAATATACCCTGCATTTCTTCCCATAACTTCTATGATACTGCAGCGCTCATGGGATGTGGAGGTATCCCGCACTTTATCAATGGCTTCCATAGCCGTATTCACAGCCGTGTCAAACCCGATGGTATACTCAGTGCAGGCAATATCCAAATCAATGGTCCCTGGAATGCCAATGGTATTAATTCCCAGGTTAGCCAGCTTCTGCGCCCCTGCAAAAGAGCCGTCCCCGCCGATAACCACCAAACCGTCAATACCATGTTTCCTGCAGACTTCTGCGCCTCTTCTCTGACCTTCTTCTGTCCTGAATTCTGCACAGCGGGCAGTCAGCAGTATGGTACCACCTCGTTCTATGGTATCTGACACATCCTTTGCTGCCATATCCACAATTTCCTCGTTGAGCAGACCATTATATCCTTTATAAATGCCTTTTACCTTCAATCCGCTGCTCAATCCTCTGCGGACCACCGCACGGATAGCCGCATTCATGCCAGGGGCATCTCCGCCGCTGGTTAATACGCCGATAACCTCAATTTTTTTACTCATTGTAGACATCAAACCTCCTCTGTGTTCCTTCTCACCCTTCTCGTCTCATAACCATTCAGTGCCTTCACAATGCTGAACAGTTACGTCGTCTCTTCTATTGTCTG
Organism: uncultured Lachnospiraceae bacterium; assembly: GCA_910588825.1. Classification (GTDB taxonomy): domain Bacteria; phylum Bacillota; class Clostridia; order Lachnospirales; family Lachnospiraceae; genus MGBC164599. Next base: position 4,604 of record CAJURF010000074.1, on the reverse strand, counting down.
GGACTTTCATAAAAAGTTTAATGCATTTTCACCGCTTTTTCAATACTCTTTTCCAGAACTTTCACATTTTCCCTGCCGAATTTTTCACAGAAGCGCTCCATATCCAATGAATCAATGGAGATATTTCTGCCGGAAGGCAGTCTCTTCATGGCTCGTTCTGCTTTTAAAAACACGACAACGGAATCTGCTCCCCTGCTGACGTCAAGGGCATGGGCTAACTGCTCTTCCTTTTCCTGATATTCTTCTTTTGAGGAAAATTGAACCCATAATTCCCGGGGAACCTCAGTAAACAGCCACATTTTTTCACAGATCAACTTGCTGGCTTTATCGTCTTCTGCTGCCACCCGGCCCAATATAAACACTTTATTATCCTCTTCCAGACGGTTCACATTTTTCTCATAATCCCTGGGGAACACAATGATTTCCACTGTCCCCACCAAATCCTCCACTGTGAGAAATGCCATCACCTTATTATTTCTTGTATATTTCAGCGTTTTGTTGGTGATCATGCCGCCGATGATTACTTTCTTCCCGTCTGTCAGATTAGGGAACCCAGTGTCATCGTCTGGAAGAAAGTCCACTGTTTTTGCGGTGGCGTTTTGTGCCAGTATCTTCGTATAACGCTCCAGCGGATGGCCGCTGATATAGATTCCCAGCACCTCTTTCTCAAATGAGAGAATGGTTTCTTTGTCATAGTCTTCCACCTGAGGCAGCGAAATGGCAAATTCTTTCTTTTCTTCTTCCCCCACAATATCCATCAATGACATCTGCCCAGCCATGGAATTCTTTTTTTCGTGCTGGACACTGTCCATAATCTGGGTGTAGATCATCATTTTCTGCCTGCGGCTTCCTTCCAGACAGTCCAGAGCCCCCGCCTTAATCAGATTTTCTACCACCCGCTTGTTCACCTCATGACCAGACATACGGGTGATAAAGTGATTCAGCGTGGTAAACAGTCCGTTTTTCTCTCTCTCTGCCACAATCTCGTCTATGACAGCCTTCCCCACACTTTTAATGGCAGACATTCCATATCGGATTCCTGTGCCATCCACAGAGAACCGGCTGCCGCCAGAGTTCACATCAGGCGGCAGGATATCAATGCCAATCTGTCTGCAGTGCAGAATATACTCGGAAACCTTAGAAGGAAAATCAATCACGGAGGTCATCAGCGCAGCCATAAACTGCTGTGGATAATAATATTTCAGATATGCCGTCTGATATGCCACCACCGCATATGCCGCTGCGTGGGATTTGTTGAAAGCATATTTGGCAAAGTCAATCATATCATCGTAAATTTTATCCGCAATTTTCTCATCAATGCCGTTTTTGATACATCCGGGTATACCGTCTTCCTCATTTCCGTAGACAAAACTTTTCCGCTCCTTTTCCATCACAGCGGCTTTTTTCTTTGACATGGCTCTGCGCAGCAAATCACTGCGGCCCAGGGTATATCCCCCCAGCTCCCTCACAATCTGCATCACCTGCTCCTGATAGACGATACAGCCGTAGGTAGCCTCCAGAATGGGTTTCAGCTGGGGGCAGTCATAGGTGACTGTTTCCGCATTGTTTTTCCCCCGGATATACTGGGGGATAAAGTCCATGGGACCCGGCCGGTACAAAGCAATGCCGGCAATCACATCCTCCAGGCTCCGGGGCTTTAACTCTTTCATAAAGTTTTTCATGCCTGCGCTTTCAAGCTGGAACACCCCTTCCGTTTTCCCTGTCCCGATGGATGATAAGACTTTTTCATCGCTGTAATCAATTTTGTCCATGTCCAGGCAGATTCCTATATCTTTTTCCACCAGTTTTTCGGTGTCCTGGATCACAGTGAGAGTGCGCAGTCCCAGAAAGTCCATTTTCAACAGCCCCAGTTCTTCCAGGGTAGTCATGGTAAACTGGGTGGTAATGGAACCGTCCGTAGCTCTGGACAGCGGCACATACTCGTCAATGTCTTTTTGACTGATTACCACTCCCGCCGCATGCATGGACGTATGCCGGGGCAGTCCCTCCAGCCTCTTTGCCATATCAATCAGATTGTGGATCTGGTCATCTTCCCGGTAGGTTTTCGCCAGCTCCGGATTGCGCTCCATGGCTTTGTCGATGGTGATGTTTAATTCTGTAGGAATCATCTTGGCCACCGTGTCCACCTGGGCATAGGGCAGATCCAGCACCCGCCCCACATCCCGGATAACTCCCCGGGCCGCCATAGTACCGAAAGTAACAATCTGTACCACCCGGTCTTTTCCGTACTTTTCTACCACATAATCGATGACTTCCTGCCGCCGTTCGAAGCAGAAGTCTATATCAATATCCGGCATGGACACCCGCTCTGGGTTCAGGAAACGCTCAAACAGCAGATTGTATTTGATAGGGTCCAGTCTGGTGATTCCCAGTGTGTAGGACACCAGGCTTCCCGCCGCTGATCCCCTTCCCGGCCCCACACTGATGCCGTGGTCCCTGGCATATTTGATGAAATCCCACACAATGAGGAAATAGTCAACAAATCCCATGTCGGAAATGGTGTCCAGTTCATACTGCAGACGGTCCTTGAGTTCTTCTGTCACCGGATGGTACAGCCGTTCCAGTCCCTCCCGGCAAAGTTTGTTCAGATATTCCCAGGAAGTATATTCTTGAGGTACATCGTATTTTGGAAGTTTCGTCACCCCGAACTCAATCTCCACGTTACAGCGCATGGCAATTTTATGGGTATTTTCCAGGGCTTCCAGCGCATAGGGAAACAGCTCCGCCATCTCCTGGGGGGACTTTACATAATACTGTCCGCCTTCGTAGCGCATACGGTCTTCGTCGTCCAGTTTCTTTGCCGTCTGGATGCACAGCAAAATATCGTGGGCTGTGGCGTCCTGGGCATAGGTGTAGTGGACATCATTGGTGGCTGTCAGCTCAATTCCTGTCTCCTGATGCAGACGCATCAGCTGCTGGTTGACTGTCTGCTGTTCCGGAATCCCATGGTCCTGCAGCTCCAGAAAATAATTTCCCTCCCCGAAAATCTGCTGATAACGAAGGGCTGCCTCCTTCGCCTCCTGGTACATCCCCCTCACCAGATACCGGGGCACTTCCCCGGCCAGACAAGCGCTCAAGGCGATCAGACCCTGATGGTATTTTTCCAACAGTTCCAGATCCACCCTGGGCTTATAATAAAATCCCTCCACAAACCCTTTGGAGACAATTTTCATCAGATTGGCATAGCCCACATTGTTCTCTGCCAGCAGAACCAGATGGTAATATCGGTCCTCTTGGCTGCCCGCCTCCCGGTCAAACCGGCTTTTCGGCGCCACGTATACCTCACAGCCCATAATGGGCTTAATCCCCGCCGCCTTGGCCGCTTTATAGAAATCTATGCACCCATACATTGCACCATGATCTGTGATCGCCGCACTATCCATCCCCAGCTCTTTTACCCTGGCCACGTACTCCTCAATCTTATTGGAACCGTCCAGCAGACTGTACTGTGTATGCACATGCAGATGCGTAAAATTCATTGGTCATCCCCCGCTTATTTCGTCTTCTTTATGACTATTTTCCCCGGCTCCAGACTGATCTTTCCCTCTTTCTTCAAATGCCCTGCTGCACGCTTAAAGGCTGCTTTGCTGATTCCCAGGCTTTTCTGTATCAATGCCGGGTCCGACTTATCATCCAGAAACAGCACACCCCCTGCTGCCTCCATTTTTTCCAGCACCATATGGGCATCTTCCTCCAGCTGGACATATGCCTTCTTCCTGGCGCTCACATTTAGTTTTCCGTCTTCCTTCACCTGAGTCACCCTCAGCTCCAGAATATCATTTACCCGGTAATTCCCCTGGGCCTCTTTCGCCGGAATCAGCGCGGAATATTGATCATCCACAGCCACAAATACGCCGAACCGTTTACTAATTTCATAGACTCTGCCCTTTACGGTGTCATTGAGTCTGTAAGGGGACTGAACATGTAGATACGGGTAGACTTTCATTGTGGCACACAGTCTGTGGCTCTTATCTTCATACAGCGCCACCAGACATTGATCGCCTTTTTTCACCGGCATAGTCTGCTCCTTAAAAGGCAGCAGCAGATCTTTTTCCAGTCCCCAGTCTAAAAAGGCTCCGATACGGCTGGTGTCCGCCACATTCAGTACTGCGGTCTGTTCTCTCTCAATCAGCACCTCCTGAACCGTAGCGATGAGCCGGTCCATCGAATCCCGGTATATGAAAACCTCCAGCTCATCCCCCATCAGAATATTTTCCGGCACCTGTTTTTTGGGAAGCAGAACCTTTTCTTCCGGTTCTTCCATCCCAACTGCGCTTTTCTCTGCCAGGTAAACACCAAAGTCCACCTTTTTCACAACGTATAATATTTGTCTTTTTCCTAATACGATCATAAAATCTCCTTTTGTAGATTCCTACATTTTTCAAACATGTACAGGCCCAACAAGAAATTATCCGGCAGAGCCATCATCCAGTTTCCGTGGGTGCCATCCCCAGCGGGTTTGCCGTACAGGGGATCAATTTCCCATACGTACAAAAAGGCTGCTGCATTTACCTGCAACAGCCTCTATCAGCTGGGCTACAAGGATTCGAACCTTGAAATGACGGAGTCAGAGTCCGTTGCCT
>CAJURF010000073.1 GCA_910588825.1 uncultured Lachnospiraceae bacterium | reverse complement strand
TTGGGTACAAATTGTGACGCACGGTTGACATAAAGCAATTTTCAAACACGCTCTAAGGAACTACACTTGCTTTTTACCCGTCCCCCTACTATAATTGTTAAGAAAACACAAACACACTCTAAGAAAGGAAAAACCTATGAGTGATCGAACAGTAGTGGCTGCTCTGGGACACAGGGCATTGGGAACCACACTGCCAGAGCAGAAAGAAGCCACAAAAGCGTCTGCCAAAGCAATCGCCGATCTGGTTGAACAGGGGTTAAAAGTAGTCATTTCCCACAGCAACGCTCCTCAGGTGGGCATGATCCACACCGCCATGAACGAATTCGGCAAATCCCATCCTAATTATACATTTGCCCCCATGTCCGTGTGTTCCGCCATGAGCCAGGGTTATATCGGCTATGACCTGCAAAATTCCATCCGGGCAGAGCTGATCTCCCGGGGTATTTACAAACCAGTGTGTACCATACTGACACAGGTGACCATTGACCCTTACGACGATGCTTTTGCTGAACCGGAAAAAATCATCGGACGGCCTCTCACCAAGGATGAGGCAGAAGAGGAAGAAAAGAAAGGAAATTTCGTAACGGAATTGGAGGACGGAAGCTACAAGAGAATTTTGGCCGCCCCCAAGCCCCACTCCATTGTAGAATTGGATGCCGTGAAAGTCCTGCTGGCAGCAGACCAGGTGGTCATCGCAGGGGGCGGCGGCGGAATTCCGGTCATGGAACAGGGTATAGAATTGAAAGGTGCCAGCGCTGTCATCGAAAAGGACCTGCTCTGCGGCAAGCTGGCTGAACTTATAAATGCCGATGACCTGCTGATTCTAACCAGTGTGGAGAAGGTCAGCCTGCATATGGGAACAGACAAGGAGACTTTCCTGGAAACCATCTCTGTGGAAGATGCAAAAAGATATATGGCAGAAGGCCATTTCGCCCCGGGCTCCATGCTTCCCAAATTCGAGGCCGGAGTCTCTTTTGTAGAAAACGGCAAAGACCGCAGGGCCATCATCACAGATATCCCTCATGCCAAAGCCGGTTACCTGGGGAAAACCGGAACTATTATCCAATAACCCGACAAGAAAGAATCCGGCTCTGCCGGATTCTTCGCGCCGGAGCGCGGCTGCGCCAGCAGCCATCTTCCTTAGCGCGTAGTGCGCATCCCCCGGAGGGTTTTATCGTATAGGGAACGAAGTTTCCTATACGATAAAAAAGGTGCCAAGTCTTCTGGCACCTTTTTTCCTCTAGAGCGTGTCTTCTGCCTCCCAGCTCAGCGCAGTCTTCACTGCCCGTCTCCAGCCTCCCAGCCGTCTCTGCCGTGTTTCTTCGTCCATGTCTGGCTTAAACTGTGCCTGTATGGACCAGTTTTTCCGGATCTCCTCCATACTGTCCCAGTACCCGGCAGCCAGCCCTGCCAGATAAGCGGCACCCAATGCCGTGGTCTCAATGCAGCTGGGCCGTACCACACAGGCATTCAAAATATCCGCCTGAAACTGCATCAGAAAATCGTTGGCGCTGGCTCCTCCGTCCACTTTCAGCTCTCTGAGCTGAATCCTGGATTCCCGTTCCATGGCCCCAATCAGGTCGTATACCTGATAGGCAAGGGACTCCACGGCCGCCCGCACCATATGATTCTTACTCACACCCCGGGTGAGCCCCACCATGACACCCCTGGCATCCTGTTTCCAGTACGGAGCGCCCATCCCTGTAAATGCAGGTACCAGATAGGCTCCGTTGGTATCTTCCACAGCCTGGCAGCATCTTTCTGAATCAGAGGCTTTCCCAATGATTCCCAGCTCATCCCGCAGCCACTGGATGGCGGCTCCGGCTACAAACACACTGCCCTCCAGGGCATATGCCGGTTTTCCTTTCTCATCCACGGCAATGGTGGTCAGCAGACCATGCTGAGACACAATGGGCTTCCCGCCGGTATACATCAGCAGAAAACAGCCTGTCCCATAGGTGTTTTTCACATCTCCCGGCTTCACACAGCACTGGCCGAACAAAGCTGCCTGCTGGTCACCCGCCGCACCGCCGATGGGAATAGAACTTCCCAGAATGTCTGTATACCCATATATTCTGCTGGACGGCTCCACCTGGGGGAGCATCTGCCTGGGAATTTCCAACATATCCAATATTTCCTCATCCCACTGCAGCTTATGGATATCATACAACATAGTACGGGACGCATTGGTGTAATCTGTCACATGAACCTTTCCCTTAGTCAGATTCCAAATCAGCCAGGTATCCACAGTTCCAAACAACAGCTCTCCTTTTTGCGCCCGGCTTTTTGCCCCTTTTACATGGTCCAGAATCCATTTAACCTTTGTGGCGGAAAAGTAAGCATCCGGCACTAATCCGGTGCGTTCCCGCAAAACCCCGTCAAATCCTTTCTCACACAACTCCTCTACCATGCCGGCCGTCCGCCTGCACTGCCAGACGATGGCGGGATAAACAGGATTTCCCGTATATTTATCCCACACAATGGTGGTTTCTCTCTGATTGGTAATCCCAATTGCCGCAATTTCCTCTGCTGACGCCCGAATCCTGCTCATGGCCTCTGTGGATACGCTGAGCTGGGAAGACCAGATCTCCATGGGGTCATGCTCCACCCAGCCCGGCCTGGGATAATACTGCGGGAACTCTTTTTGTGCCATACTGCATATTCTGCCATTTTTATCAAACAATATAGCCCTGCAGCTGGTGGTTCCCTGGTCCATAGCCATGATATATTTTTTCTCCATACCTGCCTCCATCTGTACAGCATCTGCTGGTTTCCTCTATGCCAGCAGATTTTTTCCTATAAAATATCCAAACACCAGTACCCCCAGCACAATCCGGTACCAGCCAAATGCCTTAAAATCATGCTTTTTAATATATCCCATCAAAAACTTGATGGCCAGAACAGACACCAGAAACGCCGTCAGCATTCCCAGAAGAAGAATTCCGGCCTCCGCCCCGGTAAAATGAAATCCGAACTTCACCAGTTTCAGCAGACTGGCTCCGAACATCACAGGAATGGCCAGGAAAAAGGTAAATTCCGCTGCCACCGTCCGGGATGCCCCCAGCAAAATTCCGCCAATAATGGTGGAACCGGAGCGGGATGTTCCCGGAATCAGCGACAATACCTGGAAAACCCCGATGAAAAACGCAATCTTAAATGTCAAATCACCCAGGTCTGTCACAACAGGTTTCCGCCTGGCGTTATAATTCTCAATAATGAGAAAGACCACACCATATAAAATCAGCATCAGCGCCACAACCACATAGTTATATAGTTTTTCCTCCAGCAGGTCATCAAAGGGCAGGCCGATGGCCACTGCAGGCAGACATGCCACAAGGATTTTAAACCAGAGAACCATTTTATCCATATCCACATAGCGCTGCAGAGCATTGGGCGCATCTTTTTGATTCCGAAACGGCCAAAGCCTGGAAAAATAAAGAAAAACCACAGCCATAATAGCTCCCAGCTGAATCACCACCCGGAACATCTCCATAAATTCCGGCGTCACATCCAGCTGGATGAATTCATCTGCCAAAATCAGATGCCCTGTGCTGCTGATGGGCAGCCACTCCGTAATTCCCTCAATAATCCCCAGAATAATTACTTTTAATATCTCAATAATACTCATATATTCCCCTTATGATTGTCAATTTATTGCTGCAGGCTGCCTGGTATTTCTGCAATATCAACCAGCGTCAGATTCCGCAGATTGGTATTTTCCAGGCTGGTCACCAGTGCTCTGGCCGTATCAAGAGACGTAAGCACATTGACTCCTGTCTCAATGGCGCATCTGCGGATTAAAAATCCATCCTTTGCCCTCTCCACCCCTGGCGACGGCGTGTCAATGACCAGGTCAATCTTATGGCCCAGAATCAGATCCATCAGATTGGGCGAAGGCTGCTCCAGTTTATTAGTCCGTATCACGCGGATTCCATGTTCTTTCAACGCCTTGGCTGTACTTCTGGTGGCGTAAATCCGATACCCCAATGCCTGGAATCTGCGGGCAATGTCCACGGCTTCTTCTTTATCCGTATCTTTCACAGTCAGAATCATATTCTTATGCCGCGGAAGCCGTACGCCCGCTCCCAGAAATGCCTTGTAAAGAGCTTCATTAAAGGTCCTGGCAATCCCCAGGCACTCTCCTGTGGACTTCATCTCCGGCCCCAGGCTGATGTCCGCCCCACGGATTTTTTCAAAAGAAAATACCGGCATTTTAATGGCAATATGTCTGGCCTCAGGCTGCAGTCCCGGTGTATAGCCCAGTTCCCGTATCTTGGCGCCCAAAATCACTTTAGCCGCCAGCGGAACAATGGGAATCCCGGTTACTTTGCTGATATACGGCACCGTACGGCTGGAGCGGGGATTCACCTCAATCACATATACATCTTCCTGGCACACAATAAACTGTATGTTAATCATCCCCACAACATGCAGGGATTTTGCCAGCCGCCTGGTATATTCTTCAATCACCGCTTTCGCCTGGCTGCTTATGGTCTGGGCCGGGTACACAGAGATACTGTCCCCGGAATGAATCCCCGCACGCTCGATGTGCTCCATAATACCGGGAATCAATATGTCCTCCCCGTCACACACTGCGTCCACCTCGATTTCCTTTCCCACCAGATATTTATCCACCAAAATGGGATGCTCCTGGGCGATCTGATTGATGATGCCAATATACTCTTCCACATCTTTGTCATTGATGGCAATCTGCATTCCCTGTCCGCCCAGCACATAGGAGGGCCGTACCAGCACCGGATATCCCAGCTTATTGGCTGCTTCCTTGGCCTCCTCTGCCGTATATACAGTCAGACCCTGGGGCCGGGGGATCTGGCACTGTTCCAGAATCTCATCAAACAGCTCCCTGTCCTCCGCCGCATCCACATTCTCTGCGGAAGTCCCCAGAATTTTCACGCCCATCTTCATCAGCGCCTCTGTGAGCTTAATGGCTGTCTGCCCCCCGAACTGCACCACCGCGCCGTCGGGCTTTTCAATATCCACAATATTTTCCACATCCTCCGGAGTCAGAGGCTCAAAGTACAGCTTATCCGCAATGTCAAAATCTGTACTCACCGTCTCCGGATTGTTATTCACAATAATAGTCTCATAGCCCTCTTTTGAAAAAGCCCAGGTACAGTGCACGGAACAAAAATCAAATTCAATCCCCTGTCCAATGCGGATGGGGCCGGACCCCAGCACCAGTACCTTCTTCCTGTCCCCGGTACCGCTGGACTCATTTTCACCGCCATATACCGAATAATAATAAGGCGTCTTGGCGGCAAACTCAGCTGCACAGGTGTCTACGATTTTATAGGATGCCGTGATATCCCACTGTTTCCTCAGAGCTTTCACCTGGCTTTCTTTCTGCCCGGTAAGCCCGGCGATGACAGAATCCGGAAATTCCAGCCGCTTTGCTTCTCTTAAAAGTTCTTCTGTGAGAGAACCTTTTTTCAGCTCCTGCTCCATTTCCACCAGAACCGCTAGTTTGTCGATAAACCACAGGTCAATTTTGGTGGCCTGATGGATCTCCTCCTGGGAGATTCCTTTCCGGACAGCCTCAGCAATCACCCAGATTCTCCTGTCATCCACCTGTTTTAACTTTTCTCTCAGTTCTTCCTCTGTCAAATCTGTAAAGTCATAGGACATGAGACTGTCCACATGCTGTTCCAGGGAACGGATGGCTTTCATCAAGGCTCCCTCAAAATTATTGCAGATGCTCATCACTTCCCCGGTGGCCTTCATCTGGGTGGTCAGGGCCCGCTTTGCCCCGATAAATTTGTCAAAAGGCAGCCTGGGGATTTTCACCACGCAGTAATCCAGCATGGGTTCAAAGCTGGCATAGGTCTTTTGGGTGATAGCATTGGGAATCTCATCCAGGGTATATCCCAGGGCGATCTTTGCCGCCACCTTCGCAATGGGATAGCCGGTGGCCTTGGAAGCCAGCGCCGAAGACCGGCTCACCCGGGGATTCACCTCAATCACACAGTATTCAAAGCTTTCCGGGTGCAGGGCATACTGCACGTTGCATCCCCCGGTGATATCCAGTTCACTGATAATATTCAGCGCCGAAGTCCGCAGCATCTGATATTCTTTATCCCCCAGCGTCTGGGAAGGAGCCACTACAATGCTGTCTCCGGTATGAACTCCCACAGGGTCAATGTTCTCCATATTGCAGACAGTGATACAGTTGCCCTGGCTGTCCCGCATCACCTCGTACTCGATTTCCTTCCACCCGGCAATGCACCGCTCCACCAGTACCTGGCCCACCCTTGACAGGCGCAGGCCGTTTTCCAGAATCTCCCGCAGCTCATGCTCATTATTGGCAATCCCGCCGCCGCTGCCGCCCAGGGTGTAAGCCGGGCGCAGTACCACCGGATATCCGATGGAATTGGTGAAATTCACCCCGTCCTGCACCGTCTCCACCACCAGGGAGGGGGCAATGGGCTCCCGGATTTTCTCCATGGTCTGCTTAAATTCCAGACGGTCCTCAGCCCTTTTAATGGTCTGGGCGGTGGTGCCGATGAGTCGCACGTTGTGCTCTTTCAAAAAGCCTTTCTCATCCAGTTCCATGGCCAGGTTCAGCCCGGCCTGTCCCCCCAGGGTGGGCAGCACGCTGTCCGGCCGCTCCTTCATAATCAGCTGCTCCACCACTTCAATGGTCAAAGGTTCAATATATACATGGTCCGCAATATCTTTATCAGTCATGATGGTGGCAGGGTTGGAATTGAGCAGAACCACCTCTATCCCTTCTTCCTTCAGGGATCGGCACGCCTGAGTTCCCGCATAATCAAATTCCGCGGCCTGTCCGATGACAATGGGGCCGGACCCCAGCACAAGTACTTTCTTAATCTCTGGATTCTTCGGCATTATTCATCCCCTCCCATCATCTCTATAAATCTGTCAAATAAGTAACCGGAATCCTCCGGCCCTGGGCAGGCTTCCGGATGGAACTGCACCGTAAAAATCTTTTTCCCCACATAGGACAGCCCCTCGTTAGTCCCATCGTTCACATTCACAAAAGCGGGAACTGCCACTTTTGGGTTCAGGGTATCCTCATCCACCACATATCCATGATTCTGTGACGAGATATACACCCTTCCGGTTTTCAGATCTTTCACCGGATGATTGCCGCCCCTGTGTCCATATTTCATCTTCTTTGTATCCGCGCCCGAAGCCAGCGCCATCAGCTGATGTCCCAGGCAGATGGCAAATATGGGCACATCAGAGTCATAGAGCTTCCTGAGCTCTTTGATAATAGAAACGCATTCCTTGGGGTCCCCCGGCCCGTTGGACAACATAATGCCGTCAGGCTCCGACGCCAGAATTTCTACTGCAGAAGCCCCTGCCGGATATATGGTTACCTGGCACCCCCGTTTCTGAAGACAGCGGACAATATTAGTCTTTGCTCCAAAATCCATAAAAGCCACTTTCCTGCCGTTCCCTTCCAGAACCTTCTTTTCTTTACAGGCGGCCCGTTCCACCACTTTCCCGGTTTTATACGCCTTCAGCCGGGGCAGAATCTCCTCCAGCCGGTAATTCTCGTCAGTGGTGATCATGCCGTTCATAGTCCCCTTCTCCCGCAGACGCCTGGTCAATGCCCGGGTATCAATTCCCGCAATCCCCGGAATATCATATTTTTCCAGGAAATGCCAGATAGAATCCTCACTGCGGAAATTACTGGGTCTGCGGGACAGCTCACGGACAATATATCCATCAATCCAGGGCCTGATTGACTCCTGGTCTTCATAACAGATTCCGTAATTGCCGATCAGGGGATACGTCATACACACCGCCTGTCCCGCATAGGATGGGTCCGTCATAACCTCCAGATACCCAGTCATGGACGTGTTAAACACAATCTCGCTGATAACCTCCCGTGTCGAACCGATGCTCGTTCCTGTAAATACATGGCCATCTTCCAAAATAAGGAATGCTTTCATAAAATCTCCCTTCTCTGTCAAAACGCCGTCTTTTTCCCCTCCCGCTCCCAGACGGTTACTGCGCGGCCAGCACCATACTTCGCGATGTACAGAAGTCAAGCCGAACCGCAGGAGGGCAAAAAAAAAGACATACTTCAGGTCTTTACTAATAGAAAGTGTATCACAAGGCGTATCTTTTTTCAACCAGTTTGTCCGCTTCTGCGGCCTTCCCAGGCTCCGGAAAAAAAAATTGAAAAATTTTTCATTTTTTGTTTGACATTCCACGAAAAATGTTGTAGTATATATTTCGTAGCAAGCAAGCGCTACAAAATATAGTTCAAATGCAGGAGTGGCGGAATTGGCAGACGCGCAGGCTTCAGGTGCCTGTGGTCGCAAGATCGTGTGGGTTCAAGTCCCATCTCCTGCATTTTTTGTTTTTCTTAGAAACTGCCTCAACAGCAACAAAATAATTGTCCATTCCGCCTGTACGAAACCAAAAACACCATCGGTCATACTTGACAAATGGTGTTTTTGATTTTCCCATCAGCTTTTCTGTTTTTCACACAACAGCTTAATCTGCCCCAGCACATAAAAACATGCTCCGAAGAAGATAAACACATCCGACAGATTAAATACCATCTTTTGCGCTTTCTCATTTTTCACGCCAAAACTGAAATAATCCGTCACATATCCTTTTGTCTTTCTGTCATACAGATTATTCAGCCCGCCGCCTACAGCCATACTCAGGCCTAATTTTTCCAGTCTGCGCTTTTTTGAAAAAACCAGCCGAAGCAGGTCCCAGGATATGCCGATGAGCACTCCTGCAGACAACGCCTCTCCCAGTTCTTCCCTGCCTTTAAACAGCCCGAAAGCTCCATGGGGATTATGGAGTTTACGCAGGATCAATTTTCCCTTCAGGACTTCCTGATACGTTCCCTGCTCATAATGGCGGTCCACATACCGTTTCACAAAATAATCGAGAACAAATATGCCCGCTCCTATACAAAGAAAAATCATATTATTCTACGCTTTCACTGGTTTTTTCTTCTACATCTGCCGGTGTTTCTTCTGTCTCTGGCTCCTCAGAAGCAGGTTTGGGATCTTCCACCACTTCCTCTTCCGGTTCCTCCTTACACTCCTCACCGCACTTCATACAGAACTTGGCTTCTTTGGGCATAGATGCTCCGCAGGCTGCACAGATTTTTTCCCCTTTCTTTTTCGCCATAGACTCTCTCATCTTAGCGATGGCAACTTTGTGCTCTGTGATCTTTTCACAAAGCACAGCAATATCCTCATGCTGTAACTCACCGTCCACAAATCTCTGATACACAATATTCCCGATATCCTTCAAAAAAGTATCGATTTTTCTCTGCTCGCCGCTGATCTTATTGCGCATCTTCTGGCTCTCAAAAAAAGTGTCTGTCTTTGCGGTAAACTCCTTTGCAGCCTGGTGCAAAGTCTCTCCAAAATCCGCAAAAAAATCGTCTGTCATAATCTTATTCTCCCTTCTAAAATTAATATCATACATCTGCTGCTCCATCAGGAACCATATGTAAGGTTCCTGATTACTATCTATAATTATGTATAGATTTTAAAAAAACATCCATACATTTTTTATTGCTGCGCACTGATACGCTTCGGCATCTGGCCTCTCATAATAATCCCCGGCCCGCCGTTTCCCTCTATATACTCTCTCGTGATGACAACCTCGCCAATATTGTCGTCTTTCGGTATCTCATACATAATATCCAGCATAAATTCTTCCAGAATCGCTCTCAGTGCCCGTGCTCCTGTCTTTCTCTCCAGCGCCTTATCCGCAATCGCCTCCAGAGCCCCGTCTTCAAAGTCCAGCCTCACTTCATCCAGAGCCAGCAGCTTCTGATATTGCTTTAAAATGGCATTTTTAGGTTCTTTCAGAATCTGGATAAGCATCGACTGATCCAGACCGCTTAAAGTAAATATAATCGGAAGACGGCCAATAAATTCCGGAATCATTCCAAATGTCCTCACATCCTCTATAGTCACTTTGCTGAGAAGTTCCGGGTCATTGTCATATTTATCCTTCAAATCTGCCCGAAACCCAATAGAACTCTGCTCATTCAGCCGCTCTTTGATAATCTTTTCCAAATCCGGAAAAGCGCCCCCGCAGATAAATAAAATATTTCGGGTATTTACAGTTGTCAATGGGACCATGGCATTCTTGCTGCTGGCTCCTACCGGTACTTCAATATCGCTTCCCTCTAAAAGCTTCAACAATCCCTGCTGTACAGCCTCTCCGCTCACATCCCGCTGATTCGTATTGCGCTTCTTGGCCAGCTTATCAATCTCATCAATAAATATAATTCCCTGCTCCGCCTTCTCCACATCATTGTCCGCGGCTGCCAGCAGTTTAGAAACCACGCTTTCAATATCATCGCCAATATACCCCGCCTCTGTGAGAGAAGTGGCATCCGCAATTGCCAGGGGCACATCCAGCAGTCTGGCCAGAGTCTTTACCAGATAAGTCTTTCCTGAACCTGTAGGCCCGATCATCAGCATATTGGATTTCTCAATGGCAATCTCATCCATGGTGTCCGTGGCCACACGCTTATAATGGTTGTAAACTGCCACGGACATGACCTTCTTGGCATGTTCCTGGCCAATCACATAATCATCCAGCTGTGCCTTAATCTTATGAGGAGCTGGAATGTCCTTAATATCCAGGGCTTTTGCAGGCTCCTTCTTCTTCGGCTCTTTCTTCTTAATCTTCTGGTTCTGGGGAACCTGGCCGTACAGTGTGGAGAGATCAATCACATTGGCGCTCGTCAGGTTCATCAGATCTTTATAATTTATATTACTGTTTTTCATTGCATCAAAGCTTTTCTGCATACAATCCGAACAAATATGGATATCATTGGGCAGGCCGATCATAGGCCCGGTCACACTCTCCGGCCTCCGGCACAGGAAGCAGACCTTTTCATACTGATCAGAACCGCTTCCCGATGTCCCGCTGTCAGCCGTAGTGTTCGAATGATTATCATGCTCATCAGCCATAATAATATTCCTCGCTTTCTGAAAAACTGCCGCTGAAATATTCTGCGATAGTTCCCAAGTGTAAAATTACGTGTTTATTATAACACATTTTCTATGATAGACAAATTAAGTTTTTATAAAACGTGGGGATTTTCTGTAACTGCCTCTGTATTCTCTTTAAATCAATATCGGAGCAGGCAGAGCAGAAGTGCAGTTTCTGTATTACTTCTTTTTCCAAAAACTCTTGCAAAACTCAAATGATAAAAAGTGCCCACAAAAATTGCCTCATATTGTAACCCCTGTCAAAATTGAATAAAGTATACTTAGCAGCTCTTACTTTAAGAATTGCGGATTTTCCATTAACGGCTGTTTACACAAATAGTGTTTGAAAAGGTTTTATAGATTAGCAGGTTAAGATAGCAAAAGGAGGGAAGATGAAAATTTATCGGGAACGGCTGGCTGCTGTAATTACCGCCTGTGTATGTGTATTTATACTCTGCTCTTGTTCCGGCGCATGGGCAGATGAGAAAGGAGGTGAAATAGAAAAAGTGAAGGTTCTTCACGCAAAAACGTCAATGGAATATTTTAAGGCGGTCTCTGATCTGGTAAAAAATGCTGATACAATGATCGTATCCAAAAACGAAGGAGAGTATGAAAGTGCCCGTCTGATTCTAAAGAGTAAGGAGGCTTTAGATTATTCTCCCTATGAAGGGGTATGTCAGGTAATCGCTGATCCCGAAGGGCACTATACAGTCCAGTTTTCTTCCAGTGAATGGGCACAGAAAGCCGGCGAAGCGCTGGCGAAACTGGATTGTGTAGAATATGTCGAACCAGATGGAGAAATGAAGGGATTCAGCGGTTAATACTGCCATAAGCGCTAAAGTTCCCGGAAACTGCTGAATGAATGCATCCCAGGAAAAGGATGGTGAAAATTTCACTGTAAACAGCATACCAAACTTTAACCAGCTATTCGTCAAAGTACATCTATCTGATTAAATTTGATTAAGGAGGTAAGTATGAAACAATACGGTAAACGCGTGATCTCGTTGACTTTAGTGACGATTATGTGTTTGAGCCTGTTCTGTTCCCCTGTATGGGCAGCAGCAGCAGCAGATCTGCCGGAAGGAGCTGCGAATGCTTCTGAAATAGTTGAACCCCAATCAGAAGACGCTCTTCCAACAGAACCAGACGAAGCGGCAGCACAGGAAATATCTGCTGAAGAACTAAAGGAAACCGATCCTGTCAATGAAGAACTCCAGGAAGCCTCACCGAATGCAGCTGCAGCAGAGGCTGATGAATCCAGGGCTCTGCAGGTTATCACTGCAGACACATCCATGGACTATTATAGAGGCATATCTGAAATGGTAAAAGCAAGCAGCGGTCTGGTGTCCTCCAGCGAACGGGGAGAATTTGAAGATGCCCGCCTGCTGGTAAACGGCGCCCGCGGTTTGGACTTTTCTTCATACGAAGGCGCCCTCAGAATCATTGACGATGCAGACGGCAATTATGCCATTCAGTTTGCCTCCAGCCAGCAGGCAGAGGCCGCTTATAACAGACTAAACACGCTTGCATCAGTAGATTGGGTCGAGCCAGATGGAAAAGTGACACTTTTTGAAAATGCAGAAGCAGTCGTCGAAAACCAGGACGATGAAATGGGTGCTAGACTGGCTTCAGAGCACAAGTCCTGGGGCATCAGCAATATTGGCTCTGATGAATATGCTTCCAGATTTGCCACCAGCGGTATAGCAACTGTAGCTGTAGTCGACACCGGTGTGGATGCTTCTCATACATATCTGGAAAACCGCGTACTCAGCGGGTATGATTTTGTGGACAATGACGCTGACCCATCAGATGGACATTATCACGGTACACACGTAGCAGGCACTATTGTAGATGTCACTCTCAATATGCCGGACAATGTAAAAATTCTTCCAGTGCGCGTTCTGAACGCCCGGGGCAGCGGAAGCAGTTCTGTCGTTGCCGCCGGTATCCGTTATGCAGCAGACAATGGTGCTGATGTTATTAATCTGAGCCTTGGCGGCGGCCATAGCAATTCCGTTGATGAAGCTGTCAGATACGCCTCCGAAAAAGGTTCCCTCTGCGTTGCAGCCGCCGGCAATGACGATGAAGACGCAGGCAGCTCCTGTCCGGCCCATGTATCAGAAGCACTGACAGTGGGCGCCGTTGACAGCAATGAGGAAAAAGCATATTTTTCCAATTACGGCAGTGTGGTGGAACTATGCGCTCCTGGCGTTGATATACTCAGCTGTACACCCAATGGCGGCTGGCGTACTTTGAGCGGTACTTCCATGGCAGCCCCTCATGTATCAGGCTGTGCGGCTCTGGTTAAATTAAAAAATTCTGAATTTACTTCTTCACAGTTGAAGCAGGCTATGACAGACTCATGCCGTGAGTCTAACTGGAACGGGTATGGCATAATTGACCTTCGCGGGAGTATAGAGGATGAGAATCCTGCCACCATTACCCTGTCGAAAGATGAAGTAAATCTGCAGGTGAACGGTGACAATTCTTCCGAGACTGTTGAAATCGCTGCAGGCGGAAGCCTTCCTGCCAGATATAACTTCTCATACAGCACGAATGGTTCTGGCTTTGAGTGCAGTCTGGCCGGTACTGGCAGCCAGCGCAGTCTGCTTATTACTGGAACCCAGGCCGGAAGGGGGACCGTTACCGTTTCCTTAAAAAACAGTGCGGATAATTCCATTCTCGCTTCCGGGCAGATCAGCGTCATGGTGGGTGATGTACCCTATCCTCTTGGCGGTACGGTAACAGACTGGCGTCAGCTGGAATCGGCTCATGATTATGCTGATGATTCTGATTACACATGGATCTTCACAGATACTAAAGCCTCTCAGGGAATGAAGCTGACTTTCAGTGAAGACACTCAGCTGGAAGATGATTACGATTATCTCTATATTTACAGCGGCAGTGCAACAGATGCAGACGATATTCTTGTAGGCACTTATACAGGCAGCCAGCTGTCCGGCCAGGTGGTCAATGTCCCGGGAAATACCGTAAAGATCCAGCTGGTTTCAGATTCTACAGATTCATATTACGGTTTTAAAGTCACAGACTATGAATATACATCCATCAACTATCCCCAAGGCGGAAAAGTTGACAATTGGCGTGACCTGGAATCCTGCCATAACTACAAGAATAGCGAAAGCTGGCTGTGGGAATACACCGATTCCGGCAATGCAGACAGTCTGGATGTGACCTTCAGTGAAGACACACGCGTAGAAGACGGGTGGGATTACATTTTCATTTATGATGAGGATGATAAACAAATCGGCGACGGCTATTCGGGCACAGAATTAGCCGGACGGACAATTAACGTTCCCGGCAATACTGTTAAAATCCGCCTGACAGCTGACGGTTCAACAAACTATTACGGATTCCGCGTTTCTGATTTGAAGGCTGTGAGATCCGGAAATGACAATAATGACGAACTTGTAAGCGACTGGAGAAATCTGAAATCTAACCATCCCTATGCAAACGACATGGATCATACATGGATCTATAAGTTCTATCAGGACTGCAGCAGCCTGGATGTAACATTCAGCAATAAAACAAAAACAGAAAACATTTACGACCACATTTACCTCTATACAGGTTCAGATGATCTGATTGGAGATTACACCGGTTCAGAACTGGCTGGCAAGACAATCCGGGTCGAAGGCGACACCATTAAGATCCGCCTGACTTCTGACAGCAGTGAGCAGTATTGGGGCTTTGAAGTTACCGATGTACAGGGTGTGGCAGAAAATACCGAGAATCCATATCCGGAATCCCAGCATGACTATGAACCGGAAAGCAACGATATCCAGGTATGGGAGTGGAAAGGTGAAAAAGAAGCCAAAAGCCTGGACGTAACCTTCGACGAGCGGACTAAGGTGGAAAGCCGCCATGACCATATTACAGTATATGGAGTCTACAGAGAAGGCGACAAGGAAATCGAAACCAAGGTGGGCGAATACACAGGTACCGAACTGGCCGGAAAAACCATCCGGGTTCCCGGAAGAAAAGTTAAGATTCAGCTGACTTCTGACTCCTCCTATAATTTCTGGGGTTATAAAGTCACACAGATTATGCCTGTATACACAGACTTAACCATTTCCACAGGTTCCGCAGAAGTTTATTCCGGCGGGACCGTAGAAATCCCGGTTACCATTGAGAACAACACAGGAATCGCCGGCTTCGGATTTGAAATAGGCTATGACAGAAGCCTGCTGACCCTGGTCTCTGTTGAGGCAGGATCACTGATAGACGGCAAAGGCTCTTTTGGAACCAACGGCAATATTGTGACCTGGTACAATGCTGCAAATATCAGTGACCCCAGCGGCGTTTTGATGAATCTGAAATTCCGTGTGGACAGCAGTGCCGCACAAATCAGAACTCCAGTCAGTGTTTCCCTCAGCAATGGAAAAGGCGAAAAGAGCAACCTTTCAGACGAAGACGGCAAGCCAGTGAGCGCTGTATTCCAGGGAGGCATGGTAAATATCCTGGGCGGTCTGATGGGAGATCTCACTGGAGACGGAGAGCTGTCAATCGGCGATGTTGTCATGCTGAACCGCGCAGTTCTCAAATTAATTGTACTGGATCAGCGTCAGGACAGACTTGCCAGAGTAACCGGAAATACCTCTGTTACCATAGCGGATGTTGTCCGTCTCAACCGTATCGTCTTAGGTCTCTATACAGAAGCCAAAGCCGGTAAGGGGAACGCCGCAGAGCAAAGAGCCCGTCAGGGTGAAGTCAAGATTAGTGTAGACAGCGTCTCCGCCTCCAAAGGCGATGCCATAAAACTTCCGGTCAGAATTTCCGGAAACAGCGGTATTGGCGGATTTTCACTGGATTTTGAGATTCCCGACGGTTATGAACTGGATTCCGAGTCTCCATTTACAGCAGGTGACATCCTGAAAAACGAGGCACTGGGAGCCAATCCTGAGATCAAAAAAGTCAATTGGTATTGCGCCAGCGGTACCACCAAAAAAGGTGATGGCATTTTATTCTACATTAATTTGAAAGTAGGGGAAAATGCTGCCACCGGTAATGTCTCCATCAAAGCGTCTGAAAAAGCCGTAGTGGATGAGAATTCCAATCCTATCAGTGTGACGTTTGAAAAGGGCACAGTGACAATAGATGGTTCTTCAACAATCCCTAATCCGGAGGCTAAAGATATCTCTGAGGCGTCAATAGAGCCCATTCCGGATCAGACTTATACGGGGAAGGCAATAAAACCCAGCGTTACCGTGAAATACGAAGGCAAAACCCTTCGCAAAGGGACAGACTACACAGTATCATATAAAGATAATGTAAAAGTGGGATTGGCTGAGGTTACCATTAGAGGAATAGGCGGTTACAAAGGATATAAAGAAGCGGCTTTCTATATTAAAAGCAGCGGTTCCGACATTCCTTCACCCAGCCCTAATCCTGGTTTTGTAAAATTATCAAACGCTTCTGCAAATGGAGGCGCTGTTTCAAAAGTTCACACAACCAGAAGCGGAAATGCTGGCATAACAGCTGTTAAAAACACAAAAAGTGTAACGATACCGGCAAAAGTAACAGTGGACGGTAAAAAATACACGGTAACCACTATCAATGCCAATGCTTTTGCAAAAGCGAAAAAAGCCACTAAGATTACAATCAGCAGATCTTCTAAAAATCTTACATTCAAGAAAAATGCTTTTAAAGGTTCCAGCAAAAAGCTTAAAACTGTGGTAATCAAAATTACCAAGGCAAGCCAGATAAAAGCAGCTAAAGGCTCGTTTAAAGCACTTAGCAAAAAAGTAGTGGTCAAAGTGGATAAAAATACCAGCGCAAAAGAGCTTAAGAAAATCATGAAGATATTAAAGAAAGCAGGCTTTAAGGGCAGGCTTACAAAATAATCTTATACAGGAGAGAGAGGGTGTCCCTCTCTCTCCTGTTTCGTTAGACCCCCGCCGTCTTGGTCATAGATTCCCATTCCTACTTCCAAAGCGCACTTCACAATCCATTTTCATCTGCATCATCTCCTATCTGACCTGCGTCCGGTTTTGTGGGCATTGTTTGTGGGCATATTTTTTTGAATTATTTTCCAAAATGGGTTAGACTTCTATTTGATAAACTGCTAAAATAAATGTAAACATTACAACCATACATTTATTTTTACATAACTAACTTTAAGACACGCTCTAAAGTGATAAAGAAAATTTCAAGAAACGAGGATAAGCCCATGTCAGAGTTCTCAGATTTTTTCAAGAGACTGATTCAGGAAAAGAACATCAATGTCTACTCCATGGTACAATACTGCAACACAGACCGTTCCACCATGTACAAATTTATCAATGGAAAACGAAAACTGAGAGATCTCTCACTTTTTCAAAAAATTTCAGAATTCATGCGTCTTTCCCCGCAGGAATATCAGGAATTTCTCAAGTCTTACCATATCAGCAATATAGGAGAATATACTTATTATTGCCGAAAGCATGTGGAAAGCTTCATCCTGAATTTTCCGGATAATATAATTCCATCCAAGCCGCCAAAAGACAGTTACCGCCCCATGCCGGAATATCCAAAGAAAAGCCAGTGTTTTTCTCTGAATACCCAGATGGAAATTAATAATTACCTGTATTGGATGATTCATCAGGAAACCAGTGTTCAGGGCGGACGCCTGGGCCTGCTGCTGCAGCCGGATTATGACTTCCTGTTTCACCTGCTTTCCAGTATAAAGCCTTCCCAGGTGCCCATTAAAATTGAGCATATTTTCTGCCTGAATACCTCAGACCAGATCACAGATTCCAAAAAACTGCGGATTCTGCTTTATCTAAAAAAAATCATGCCTTTGTTTTTTGCCGGACTGGACTATCAGCCTCATTATTTTTATGATGACATCAATGCCCATTTTTACAATCTGCATACATTCCCCTGCCTGGTTCTCACCAGCAGCTGTGCATTGATGTGTTCTTCCAATTTTAAACAGGGCATTTTGTATTCGGATCAAGAGCTTCTGGATTTTTTCTGGAAAACATTTGAGGATATTAGAAAGGAAACTTCCCCGCTTTTTCAAGTTGTGGATTCTGTTCTGGATGAATGCAATAATCTTGGCAATATGGGATGGGGCCTCACACCCAGCTATGAAATCCAGGCAGAGCCATGTCTGGTTCCCTATATAACTCCGGCTATACTGGAGCGGATGGTTTATCAGCAGATACCCGGACGGAGCTCGCTTTTGGAAAATATAAACAATTTCATCGCAGTCTCCCGGGCACGGATTCCAAATCCCAATATGCATATGTTCCACACCCTGCAGGGAATCCGGCGCTTTCTCGAAACAGGCCGTCTGCTGGAAATACCAGAAGATATTTACTCCCCATTTACCATGGAGGAGCGGTTACAGATGCTTCAGGACATGATTCCCTATATGGATTCCGGTACATACCATATACTGAAAGGACATTTAGAAAATATTCCGCCAAATCTGCATCTTGGTTTTACCAGATACAACGGGTACCTTCTTTTCAGGAACAATGCAGGTAAAAACGTTTATTTAATTATTGAGGAATCCAGTATTCTCTCTGCTTTTATGGACTATGCCTCCAATTTAGATGAAAATGATTTTTATGGGCCGGAAGAATCCGTATCTTATATCCAGAAGCTGATAGAAAAATATAAAAACGATTTTACCCCCCCCCTATCTTGTAATATGCACTGATAG
>CAJURF010000072.1 GCA_910588825.1 uncultured Lachnospiraceae bacterium | reverse complement strand
TAAAGTATTGATTTTTCAAGGTGCGAATCCCATTTTTGATGTGGGAAGTTTGAGTCAAGAAGTACATGGTCAAGCGGAGAAAAACGGGTGAAACCCGCTGGCAGACCATTGGCGCGCGGGTTTCGGATGGAAAAGCAGACGGCGTGGAGCATTCTTTTGTGGATACCCTCCAGAGCTCTGAGCCTCAGCAATATGAATACCGTATTGATATAAAAGTCAGGGGTGACAGGGAGTGTAAGGCTGAAGAGGGAAAGCCGGTTCTGGCCAGCAATGTGCTCATCTGTCTGGACCCGGGACATTATGAGGGGCAGAATGTAATCGAAACAAAAGGCATCCGGTATGCGGAAGGGGATTTTACTCTGGAACTGGCCCAGGAAGTGAGAAAGATTTTAGTGGAAACCTATGGGATTACATCCCTCCTGACCCGGGAGTCCAAAACCATCAGTATAGGCGGATATACCGACGGGGAACTGGATCAGGGACACATCAGCCTGCGGGGAGAATATGCCAGGGGAAGCAATCTGTTCCTCTCCCTTCATACAAATGCCAATCTGGAGGGAGCCAATGGGGCACCTGCGGATTCCCAGCCCATTGAGATTACCAAGCCAATCATCATAGCCAATGTCAATGCCTGTGACAGTATGCCTGCACTGGCAGTGGGTAATGCAGTGGGCAGCCGTCTGGCAGAAGTGAACGCCCAGATGGGGATTGCTCTGCCGGGAAAATTTAAAACTGTGAGCAGCCGAAAGGAGATGGTGCCCTGGACAGATGCTTTTAACGATGGGCTGGAAAACCCGGGAACTATTTGTTATCGGACAGGACAAGACGGAGATTATTATGGTGTGCTCAGAGGGGCGGCAGATGTGGGGGTGCCGGGAATGATTATTGAACATGGGTTTCATACAGTTCCCAAAATGCGGGAATTGGCAGTACAGGGCGAATTGGCAGTGCAGTGGGCACAGGCGGATGCTTACGGGATCGGGGAAGGTTTCGGCATGAAAAAGAAGGAGGATTTGTAAATGTTTTGTATGAATTGCGGGCAGAAACTGCAGGACGGGGAAAAATTCTGTCCCAAGTGTGGAACTGCTGTAGAGCATGAGCAGACGGGGGATGGAAGCGGTTTTACATATGAAAGCTACAGGAGTCTGGATGGCAGAATCCCTGACAGGGAGAATATCCCTTCTGGCATGAAACTGGGGATGACCGCCTTTTTTATAATCCTGGCCGTTCTCCTTCTCATGGTCCCGGCAGGGATCGTCGTTTATCTGACCGCAGGGCTGAACGGACAGAAAAACCGTTTGGTATCGGTTATTGAAGAGGCGGAAATACCAGAGTATGAGGAACAAGAAAAGACCATAGCCGGGAAATGGAACAAGCTGAATATTACCGATGTATGGGAGAAAAAATATATCCTTGGGAAGCTGGAACAAATCTGCGCAGATGTAGAAAAATTCCATCAGTGCATAGAAGAAATAGGGGAACTGGAAGACGCGAAAGAGCAATATAACCTGGAAGGCAGTGACAGCGGTGGTTACAGTTATTATGAAAAAATTCTTGATGAGTGTACAGAAGCAGCGGAAAAAAGACGGGCCAGAGAAGTATTTCAGCTGCTGAAGGACGCAAAAAAATGCCAGAAAGAATTGGTGGAGGCTAACGATATTTATATCGAAGATATGATACATGCGTATAAGGAAGCAGATCTGTCAGGAGCAGGCCAAAAGGAAACTGTGTCCTATGAAAAATATATGGATAAGCTCCAGAAGCTGGTCAGTGAAGATGAGAAAGACTACCAGGCAATCGGGCAGATATTCCAAAAGTGACCAATGTGAGTCAGCTGGATGAGACAGAAGTACTGAAAGTGGACATGGTTGCCGATGTGAGCGGAAGTATGTCGGGCCAGCCCATCCAGGAGGCTGAGGAGAGTATGAGCAATTTTATCAGAAGTGTGCAGTTTTCAGCGGGAGACATGGTGGAGCTGACCTCTTTTTCTACAGGCGTGCGCCTGGAGCAGGAATTCTGCGGCGACGAAGGACTGCTTTTAAGTAAAATCAATGATTTGTATACAGGAGACAGCACCAGTCTGTATGATGCGCTGTATACGGCGGTGGAGCGCACAGCAGCCCAGTCAGGGGCCCGCTGTGTCATGGCATTTACTGACGGACAGGATAACTACAGCGACTGTACCAGAGATGATGTTGTGGATGCGGCCCAGAGATATCATGTCCCGGTATTTATCATTGGAATCGGGGATGCTGATTATTCAGATGCCAGCTATATCGCGCAGCAGACCGGCGGTGTATATTATAATATCCATGACGTTTATTCCATGGAAAGCATTTACGACGAAATTTACCAGATGGAAAAAGATCTGTTTTTGGTAGAATTTAAAGACAATACAGGAGCGGCAGTTTCCGATGTATCTAATATTGAGACGGGTTATCACAGCATAGAATACGGCGGTTCATGCAGCTACTCTTACACGCCCAATGTGTTGTTAAATGTAAGGAGCAGCAGCTTTTACCAGGATGGACCTGAGGCTGTGGTGGAACGGTATCTGCGGGGATTTGCCGATGCTGTGACAGAGTCTGATTTCTCATATATTTCAGATTGTCTGAAGCCGGGAAGCGCAATTTATAAGGAGCAGCAGAGCTATGTGCTAAGAGATATTGAGGAACAGCTGGACTCCTTTGAGATTGTATCTGTAGATTACAGCGGCGGACAGAATTGTGTGGTCTTGGCCAGAGAGACTTATTTCGTGCAGGTCAGCGGCCAGCCCCTTCAGCTTATGACCCAGGAATGCCAATACGCGCTGGAAGAAACCGGCGGCCAGTGGAAGATGACTGCATTTGTGGGAAAAGTCAGAGTTCTTTCACGGATCAGGCAGTAAGGAGAAGAGTATGTATTGCTTTACATGTATGAATGAAATTAAAATCAACCGGGGGGAATTCTGTCCCTATTGCGGACATCCGCTGAAAACTCAGGCGGCTTCCCACCATCTGGCTCCTGGGACAATACTAAATGCAAAATACCTGATCGGTAACTTTATCGGAGAAGGGGGATTTGGGATTACATATATGGGAAAAGACCTGAATCTGGATGTGCGGGCTGCGGTCAAGGAGTACTATCCTCAGGGCCTGGTAAACCGAAACAGCGGCCGTACCAATACGGTTTCTGTTTCCTCTTCTATCCCAGGAGGAGGGGAATTCTTTAAAAAGGGAAAATGGAATTTTCTCCAGGAGGCCAGAAGCATTGCAAAGTTTCCAGAGGTACAGGGGATTGTCAATGTCCGGGATTTTTTTGAAGAAAACGGTACCGCGTACATTGTGATGGAATATCTGGAGGGTCAGACTCTGAAAGCCTATATTCGTGAAAACGGGTGTATGGAACCTTCGGCGTGTATCCGTCTCATGCTCCCTGTGATGGATTCCCTGGAGAAGTTCCACCAGGCCGGCATGATTCACAGGGATATCAGTCCGGACAATATTATGTTCATGAAAAACGGGACTCTGAAACTGATGGATTTCGGCTCTGCGAGATATTTTGCCAATCAAAGGAAGGAAATGTCCATTATCTTAAAGCATGGGTATTCACCGGAAGAACAGTATCGGAAAAGCGGCTCCCAGGGGCCGTGGACAGATATATACAGCCTGTGCGCCACTATTTATACCTGTATCACAGGGGTAAAACCGGAGAACGCCCTGGACAGGATGAACCAGGATACGCTGAAGCGCCCTTCCCAGATGGGCGTGGCTATCCGGCCGGAGCAGGAAAATGTGCTGATGAAGGGGCTGGCAGTATCGCAAAAAGACAGATGGAAAAGCGTACAGCAGCTAATGGATATGTTTTTGTCCGCACCCAGGCCTGTTCCCAGTAAAAACAGGCTTCCCGCCATCATAGCAGCAGCCGCGGCGGCTGTGTGCATGGGAGTGCTGTTGATTGTTGTAACTGTGAATCTGCTGCTGTCCGATACGAAAGGCACAGCGGCATCCGTGGATTCTCAGGAGATTGCGCAGACAGCCGGTCCAGTGGATACAAAACCGGAAGATGGGGACGTTAAGCCTGCAAAGACGGCAAAAAAGATTTCCGTGCCGGACGTGGAGGGTCTGCGTCTGAACCATGCGAAAAAGAAATTAAAGGCCGCAGGGCTGAAGGCCGATATTATTTATACAGAGAGCAAAACAGTGGAAAGAGATTACGTGATCAGCCAGTCTCCGGCGGCGGAAAAGAAAGTGAAAAACAAAGCTGTTGTCACAGTCTACGTGTCCAATTCGGACCTGATGCAGATGCCGGCGGCAGAAACACAGGCACCGATACCCACAGCAGTGTCTGCGCCCACAGCGGTGCAGACGCCGGCACCAGAAACCACGGCCCCTGAGCAGCCGGAATCTTCCGGAAAAACCCTTTATTGCTGCGCAAGTGAGTACGTAACCTTAAGGTCAGAGCCAGCCAGAAGCGGCGCGGAACTTGCCAGGGTATACAGCCGTGAAGAAGTGCAGTATCTTGGTTTAGCAGGAGAATTTTATAATGTTGTCTATAAAGGCCAGAACGGTTATGTGATAAAAGACTTTTTTTCAGAAGATCCCAATGCTTCCCTCAACTACAGCAGTGGGAGTGTCACAGATTCCGATTCTGCGCTGGTCTATTATTGCTGCGCAAGTGAATACGTGACTTTAAGGGCAGAAGCATCCCGGGACTCAGCCGAGATTGGAAGAGTGCCCAGCAGGGAAGCTGTTCAGTATATCAGTTCCGCAGGGGAATTCTTTTACGTTTCCTATAATGGGAAAAATGGTTATGTGTTGAAAAACTATTTTTCAGAGGACCCCAATGCAAGTCTTAATTATGGCAGAAATTAAACTCCAGGAGAAATGACAATGAAAACGAAAAAATTATTTTTATTCATCCTATCCATGCTCCTTTGCACGGGATGTCATCCATTGGGTAAAACAGGCAGAGATACAGTCAAGGATGCACCAGTGGAGACAGGCGGAGCCAATGAGGATGACCATAGGGAAACACCGGAGACACAAGCGCCGCTGCAGATGGAAACGGAAACACCTGGGGGTGAAGAACATCAGCCAGAGCAGCGCCAACAGAAGCAGAATCCGGCAGAGCAAAAGCCAGGCCGGATTGACCTGCAGCCTATATGCCAGTATCCGGAACTGCCCACAGGCTGTGAGATCACGTCTCTTGCCATGGTTCTCAATTACAATGGGATTTCTGTGGATAAGTGTGAGCTTGCGGACCATTACCTGGATAAAGGGGAAGTGGGAACAGTGGATTTTCGCAAAGCATTTGAGGGGGACCCCCGGGATGACAGTTCATATGGCTGTTATGCCCCGGTGATTGTAAATACAGCCAACAAGTATCTGGAGGCGGCCCGGTCAGAGTTAAGGGCCGCCGATATTTCCGGCTGCCGGCTGGAAGAACTGTTCCCCTATATAGAGGCCGGAGTTCCCGTCATTATATGGGGAACCCTGGACTGTGCAGAAGGATACTACAGCGTTACATGGAATGTGGATGGGACGGATATATCGTGGTATACGCCCGAGCACTGCAGGGTCCTTGTGGGCTGTGAGGATGGACAGGTGTGGACAGCGGACCCCGTATATGGAGATGTGAGGGCTTATGATATCCAGATTTTCGAGAGCAGATATGAAGACCTTGGCAGACAGGCTGTTGTGATTCAGTAAGGAAAGTTTTCAGTTGAAAAATACGCCTGTAAAGGATATACTACTGTAAAAAGTAAAAAACTGCTCCGCTGGCTGGAGTTTTTTAGAGCGTGTTTGAAAAGGGGGATGAACTTTGAATATTCCTGTGGGAACTTCCAATTTTACGAAGATTAGACAAGAAGGTTTTTATTATATTGATAAGTCCGGATTGATTGAGGAATTGCTGGGAACCAGTGGTATCGAAATTACATTGATTGTACGGCCCCGCCGTTTTGGCAAAACTTTGGGGATGCGTATGCTGGCTGAATTTTTTGATATCAGAAAGGACAGCAGGGCGTTATTTGAGGGCCTTGCGGTATCAAAGAATCAGGAACTATGCAAAGAATGGATGAATGGGTATCCGGTACTGTTTCTGACGTTCAAAGATGTGGGCGGAAATACCTTTGACAGCGCTTTTGGGATGCTGAAGACAGCGTTTATGAATGCGTGTATCGAACATGCGTATCTCTTAGATAATGACAGCATAGATGAAGACGACAAAAGAAAATTCGCCCAGCTGAAATCCATGACGGCAGATGTGGAAGTGGTAAAAAGCGCTATTTCTCTGCTGATCCGCATGATGTACATTCATTATGGGAAACCGGTGGTTCTTCTGCTGGACGAGTACGATGTCCCCATTGCCAAGGCCAGTGGGAGCAGAGGAAAAAAGATGGACTATTATGACGAGATGATGGAAGTGGTCCGTCCGCTGATTAGTATGGCAATCAAAGACAACGACTTGCTGAAATTTGCTGTGATTACAGGATGTCTTAGAATCGCCAAGGAGAGTATTTTTACCGGGGCGAATAATTTTGTATCGGATACCATAGCTGATTCCAGGCTGAACGAATATTTTGGTTTTACCCAGGCAGAAATTGACGGTCTTCTGCAGGCGGCAGAGCTGACAGACCATGTAAAGGAAATGAAAAAGTGGTATGACGGCTATCATTTTGGAAGCTTTGATGTATACTGTCCGTGGGATGTGATGAACCATGTGAACAGCCTCATACTGAACCCGGATACCCCGCCGAAGAATTACTGGGAAAATACAAGCGATAACGCTATTATCCGCTCGTTCCTTGACAGAACCCAGTTTGACATTCAGGAAAAATTTGAAACCCTGCTGGCCGGGGGATATATTACAGAGACAATTGAAAATGCGCTTACTTATGATGTGCTGGAGGCATCAGAGGAAAATCTGTGGACGCTGCTGTATTTTACCGGATATCTCACCATAGCTGAGGTGGAAGAAAAGACGGACTCGGGCCGGACTGCCCTGAGAATTCCCAATGCGGAGATTATGGATATTTTTCGCAAAAGTGTGAGGAAATGGTTCTGGGACAGGGCGGCGGCCAGTGACCGCAGTGAGCTGTTTTCGGCTTTCTGGAATGCGGATACAGACAAACTGGCTCAGTTGATCACGGATTTGCTGTTTAATACCATCAGCTATCATGATTATCGGGAAAGTTATTACCATGCTTTTACCGTGGGGCTGCTTTCCAATGCCGGATATAAAGTGGAATCCAATTATGAGTGCGGCCTTGGGCGTTCGGACATTGTGGTCAAGGACCGCCGTAACCGCCGGGCGCTGGTCATTGAGATCAAGTGGACCGATTCTGAGAGCAGTCTGGAAAAGGCATGTGAGAGCGCTCTGCGCCAGGTGGAGAGTAAGCAGTATGCCAAAAGTGTGGAGCAGGCAGGATATCGGACAGTAATCCGGCTGGCAATGGCGTTCTGGAAGAAACAGTGTCTGGTAAGAAGATGTGTGTAAAGAAAGGATTCTATTCATGTATGCAGTAAAGAAAATTCAAGGGCGGGCGAAAAGGGCCCGTCTGGAAACAGTTCACGGAGCCATAGAGACCCCGGTGTTTATGAACGTGGGAACTGCCGCAGCCATCAAAGGGGCAGTGTCCACAGAAGATTTGAAGACGATCGGCACACAGGTGCAGCTGTCCAATACGTATCACCTTCATCTCAGGCCAGGAGATGAGCTGGTGAGGCAGCTGGGGGGGCTTCACAAATTTATGGTATGGGACAGGCCCATTCTCACAGATTCCGGGGGATTTCAAGTGTTTTCCCTGTCAAGCCTTAGAAAGATTAAAGAGGAAGGCGTTTTCTTCCAATCTCATATAGACGGAAAGAAGATTTTCATGGGGCCGGAGGAGAGCATGAGAATTCAGTCTAACCTGGCATCCACCATTGCCATGGCTTTTGATGAATGTCCCTCCGGCACAGCGGACAGGGATTATGTGCAGGCATCTGTGGAGCGGACCACCCGCTGGCTTGCCCGGTGTAAAGATGAGATGACGCGGCTGAATCAAAAAGAGGATACATTAAACCGGCATCAGATGCTATTTGGCATCAATCAGGGAGCCATATATGAAGATATCCGGGTGGATCATGCCAAAGAGATCGCCCGGATGGACCTGGACGGCTATGCTGTGGGCGGTCTGTCTGTGGGGGAATCCCAGGAGGATATGTACCGGATTCTGGACGAAGTGGTACCTCATCTGCCCCAGGATAAGCCCACGTATCTGATGGGGGTGGGAACACCTGCCAATATCATAGAAGCTGTATCCCGGGGAGTTGACTTCTTTGACTGTGTCTATCCCAGCAGAAACGGGAGACACGGCCATGTCTATACCGGGCAGGGTAAAAGAAATCTGTTCAATGCCCGGTACAGTACGGATGAGCGGCCCATCGAGGAGGGATGTGGCTGTCCTGCCTGCCGGCATTACAGCAGAGCCTATATCCGTCATCTTTTAAAAGCAAAGGAAATGCTGGGCATGCGGCTCTGCGTGCTTCATAATCTGTACTTCTATAATCATTTAATGGAAGAAATCAGGGATGCTCTGGATGAGGGAACCTTTGATTCTTATAAAAAAGCAAAATTAGAATCCATGGAGCAGATCAGAAAAGAATCATAAAAAACACTTGATGAATGGCGGGCTTTTGTGTATCATGTGTTATGATACGTTTTTTGAAAGAAATTTTGAATAGGAGGAACAGCAGGTATGGATAGTAATGCCTTTATGTTGATCTGGATGGTGGTCCTGATTGCCGTCATGTATTTTTTGATGATTCGGCCGCAGAAGAAAGAACAGAACAGAGTCAAGGCGATGCTGGCTGATATGGCTGTGGGAGACAGTGTAGTCACAACCAGCGGCTTTTACGGCGTGGTGATTGATCTCACCGAGGAGGATGTAATTATCGAATTCGGAAATAACAAGAACTGCCGGATTCCCATGCGCAAAGCTGCCATTGCAGAGGTGGAAAAGGCGCAGACAGCGGAAGCTGAATAAAGATGAGTGAAGTAAATCGGGCCCCTTTGTCTGGCTGTCCTGCCGGTCAGAGGGGCTGAAACTGCAATGTAGAGAAAGGATGAGACACATGGAACATAAGATTGTTTTGATTCCGGGTGACGGCATCGGGCCGGAAATTGTGAGAGAAGCGAAAAAAGTTTTAGACGGCGTATGTGAAAAATATGGCCATACATTTCAATATGAGGAAGCCCTCATAGGCGGAGCTTCCATTGATACATACGGGGTTCCTCTGACAGACGAGACCATTGCAGCGGCAAATAGCGCCGATGCAGTGCTCATGGGATCTGTGGGCGGAGATGCGGCCACATCCCCCTGGTATCAGCTGGAACCCTCCAAAAGGCCGGAGGCAGGGCTTTTAAAAATCCGCAAAGAACTGAACTTATTTGCAAATCTCAGACCGGCATACCTCTACAGCCAGCTGAGGGAAGCGTGTCCCCTCCGCCCGGATATCATCGAGACTGGGTTTGACCTGCTGATTATGCGTGAGCTCACCGGAGGGCTTTATTTTGGGGAACGGAAAACATATGAAGAAAATGGTGTCTGGACGGCAGTGGATACTCTGGTATATAATGAACAGGAAATCCGCCGGATTGCCGTGAAGGGGTTTGAGATTGCCCGAAAGCGGCAGAAAAAGGTCACCAGCGTGGATAAAGCCAATGTGCTGGATTCTTCCCGGCTCTGGAGAAAAGTGGTTGAGGAAGTGGCCGCAGATTATCCGGATGTGAAACTGGAACATATGCTGGTGGATAACTGTGCCATGCAGCTGGTGCGGGACCCCGGCCAGTTTGATGTGGTCCTGACAGAAAACATGTTCGGAGATATTCTTTCGGATGAGGCCAGCATGATTACCGGTTCCATCGGTATGCTGTCATCTGCCAGCCTTAATGAGACGAAATTCGGACTTTATGAGCCCAGCCACGGTTCTGCGCCGGATATTGCCGGACAGGATAAGGCCAATCCCATTGCCACCATACTATCTGCGGCTATGATGCTGCGGTATTCCCTGGACCTGGATCAAGAAGCGGATGCAGTGGAACAGGCAGTACAAAAAGTACTAAGCCAGGGTTACCGGACGGTAGATATTATGTCTGAGGGATGCACCTGTGTGGGCACCCGTAAAATGGGAGAATTGATTCTGAAAAATCTGTAATCTTGACAAAAATGATGAGACGATAGATATTGAAATCACAAAATAGGAGAACTGAAAATGAAAAGTGACGCAGTGAAAAAAGGAGTACAGCAGGCTCCCCACCGTTCTCTGTTCAATGCGCTGGGCATGACGAAAGAGGAACTGGAGCGTCCTCTGGTGGGAATCGTAAGTTCTTATAATGAGATTGTGCCAGGGCATATGAATCTGGACAAAATTGTAGATGCAGTCAAGCAGGGAGTTGCTATGGCGGGAGGCACACCGGTTGTGTTTCCGGCTATTGCCGTGTGTGACGGGATTGCCATGGGCCATATTGGCATGAAATATTCTCTGGTGACCAGAGATCTGATTGCAGATTCCACAGAATCCATGGCGCTGGCCCATCAGTTTGACGCACTGGTAATGGTGCCAAACTGTGATAAAAATGTACCAGGTCTTTTGATGGCAGCGGCCAGAATCAATGTCCCCACTGTATTTGTCAGCGGAGGGCCTATGATGGCCGGGCATGTCCAGGGTCATAAGACCAGTCTTTCCAGCATGTTTGAGGCGGTAGGAGCGTACAGTGCCGGGAAGATGACGCAGCAGGAAGTGGAAGAATTTGAAAATCAGGCGTGTCCCACCTGCGGCTCCTGTTCCGGAATGTATACGGCCAACAGCATGAACTGTCTGACAGAAGTGCTGGGTATGGGGCTTCAGGGAAACGGAACCATTCCCGCTGTGTATTCCGCCCGTATTCGTCTGGCGAAACAGGCGGGAATGAAAGTTATGGAAATGTATGAAAAAAATATCCGTCCTCGGGACATTATGACGGAAGATGCCATTTTAAATGCTCTGACAGTGGATATGGCGTTGGGATGTTCCACCAACAGTATGCTTCATCTTCCCGCCATTGCCCATGAAATCGGTATGGATTTCGATATTACTTTTGCTAACGAAATTAGTGAGAAGACACCCAATCTGTGTCATCTGGCTCCAGCAGGCCCCACCTATATGGAGGACTTAAACGAGGCAGGAGGAGTTTATGCAGTGATGCATGAGCTGGATAAGAAAGGGCTTCTCCACACAGACTGTATGACAGTGACCGGAAAAACAGTGGGTGAGAACATCAAAGATTGTGAAAACAAAAATCCCCAGGTAATCCGCCCCATTGAGAATCCATACAGCGAGACAGGCGGTCTGGCTGTGCTCACCGGGAATCTGGCACCGGACGGAAGTGTGGTAAAACGTTCGGCAGTTGTGGCAGAGATGATGGTCCATGAAGGTCCTGCCAGAATCTTTGAGTCCGATGAAGAAGCCTGTGAGGCCATTCTGGGAGGGAAGATTAATCCTGGTGATGTGGTGGTGATCCGTTACGAGGGGCCCAAAGGCGGCCCCGGCATGAGAGAGATGCTGAATCCCACTTCTGCCATTGCAGGAATGGGGCTGGGTAAAAGCGTGGCGTTAATCACAGACGGCCGGTTCAGCGGCGCATCCCGGGGAGCATCCATTGGACACGTATCGCCGGAAGCGGCTGTAGGAGGGCCGATTGCCCTTCTTAAAGAGGGAGATAAGATTCGGATTGACATTCCAAACCTGAAGCTGGAGGCGGCATTAACGGAAGAAGAGCTGGCTGGCCGCAGGGCTCAGTGGCAGCCCAGGCAGCCGAAAGTGACAACGGGATACCTGGCACGTTATGCAGCGATGGTGACTTCCGGCAACAGAGGTGCAATCCTTGAAATACCGAAATAGGAGGAGATATACATGCAGCTTACAGGTTCCGAAATCGTAATTGAGTGTCTGAAAGAACAGGGAGTGGATACTGTTTTTGGATATCCGGGCGGTGCGATTTTAAACATATATGATGCTCTGTATCAATATAAGGATGATATCCGGCATATTCTTACATCCCATGAACAGGGTGCTTCCCATGCGGCTGACGGATATGCACGCGCTACAGGGAAAACAGGAGTATGTCTGGCCACATCCGGTCCGGGTGCCACCAATCTGGTCACTGGAATAGCCACTGCTTATATGGATTCCGTGCCGCTGGTGGCTATAACCGCCAATGTGGGCAAACCTCTGCTGGGAAAGGATTCTTTCCAGGAAGTGGATATTGCGGGGATTGTGATGCCTGTAACGAAACACAGTTATATTGTAAAAGATGTAACCAGTCTGGCAGAAACTCTGCGCAAAGCATTTGAGATAGCCAGGAGTGGGAGACCTGGTCCGGTACTGGTGGATATTACAAAGGATGTCACTGCTGCGAAAACAGAGTATACGCCGGAAAAACCAAAGGCGCCACTCAGGGAGACAGAGCGCATCCGGGAAGAAGATATTGACAAGGCCGTACAGATGATTCAGAAAGCTGAAAAGCCTTTTATCTTTGTGGGTGGCGGAGCTGTCATTTCCGGGGCAGAAGAAGAGCTTAAGGAGCTGGCACACAAGATTCAGGCTCCTGTGTGCGACAGTCTCATGGGAAAAGGAGCTTTTTCCGGGCTTGACCCATTATATACAGGAATGCTGGGGATGCACGGGACTAAGACCTCAAATCTGGGTGTCACACAGTGTGATCTGCTGATTGCGGCGGGGACCAGGTTCAGTGACCGTGTGATAGGAAATGCCAGGAATTTCGCAAAGAATGCAAAGATTCTCCAGCTGGATATTGACCCTGCGGAGATTAATAAAAATGTGCTGGTGGACGCCTGCGTAACAGGAGACCTGAAAGAAGTTTTAAAAAGACTCAATGAGAAGCTGGGGGAAAAAGATCATGGTTCCTGGCTGAACAATATCCAGTCATTAAAGGAGAAACATCCTCTGCGCTGTGATGACAGCCGACTCACGGGGCCTTATGTAATCAGCAAATTATATGAGCTGACAGGGGGCAATGCCATAATCACCACAGATGTGGGACAGCATCAGATGTGGGCGGCCCAGTTTTATCAATATTCCCAGCCCAGAACTTTTCTCACCTCCGGCGGTCTTGGCACCATGGGGTATGGGCTGGGAGCAGCCATAGGCGCAAAGATAGGCAGACCAGATAAAACCGTAGTAAATGTGGCTGGTGACGGCTGTTTCCGTATGAATATGAATGAGCTGGCAACAGCTGTACGCGCCGGGATTCCCGTTGTGGAGCTGGTTTTGAATAATCATGTGCTGGGCATGGTGCGCCAGTGGCAGACGCTGTTCTACCAGGAGAGGTATTCCCACACAGTGCTCAGGGATTCGGTAGACTTTGTAAAAGTGGCGGAGGCCATGGGGGCGGACGGTATCCGTGTATCCAGTAAAGAAGAGCTGGTTCCAGCGTTGGAAAAGGCGCTGAACAGTTCCCGTCCCATTGTACTGGACTGCCAGATTGACAGCGATGAAAAGGTATTTCCCATGGTACCTGCAGGAGCAAATATTGAAGAAGCGTTCGATGAGGAGGACTTATAGTAATGTTTAATTATCATTGCCTGAATCCGATTTCAGAAAAAGGATTAAAATCAT
This sequence comes from uncultured Lachnospiraceae bacterium, assembly GCA_910588825.1. Taxonomy (GTDB): domain Bacteria; phylum Bacillota; class Clostridia; order Lachnospirales; family Lachnospiraceae; genus MGBC164599. Next base: position 5,031 of record CAJURF010000072.1, on the reverse strand, counting down.
TTGGCCAGAATTATCAGAAAACCGAGGATATCCAGGAGGCACAGGCTGTGCTGGTGCGCAGCGCCAAGATGCATGACATGGAGCTTCCCCAGAGTGTTATGGCAGTTGCACGGGCAGGGGCAGGTGTCAATAACATTCCTCTGGATAAGTGTTCAAAAAAAGGAATTGTGGTATTTAACACACCTGGAGCCAATGCCAACGGTGTAAAAGAACTGGTGCTGGCCGGTATGCTGCTGGCATCCAGGGATATTATAGGGGGCGTCAACTGGATTGAGAGCAGTAAGGACCTGGAAGACATTGGCAAGCAGGCGGAGAAAAAGAAAAAAGAATTTGCCGGATGTGAGATCAGCGGCAAAAAGCTTGGAATCATCGGCCTGGGTGCCATTGGCGCTATGGTGGCCAATTCCGCCACACATTTGGGAATGGAAGTTTACGGCTATGATCCTTTTATCTCTGTAGACGCGGCCTGGAATCTGTCCAGAAGCATCCATCATTCCACAAGCCTGGAAGAAATTTATACACAGTGTGATTATATCACCATCCACGTGCCCCTCCTGGATGACACGAAGAAGATGATCAATAAGGAAGCCATAGACCAGATGAAAGAAGGGGTGGTTATCCTGAACTTTGCCAGGGATATGCTGGTGGATGAGGAAGCCATGGTGGCAGCACTGGAGGCAGGAAAAGTAAAAAGATACGTGACAGATTTTGCGAACCCTGTAGTTGCCGGGGCGAAAGGTACATTGGTGACGCCTCACCTGGGCGCATCCACAGAGGAATCTGAGGAAAACTGCGCTGTTATGGCAGTGAAAGAACTCCGCAGTTATCTGGAAAACGGAAATATTAAGAATTCTGTGAATTTCCCGGAATGTAATATGGGAATCTGCCAGACAGCAGGAAGAATTGCTCTGATTCATGAAAACATTCCCAATGCCATTCAGCACATTACTAAGATTCTCGGGGAGGCAGGGTTGAATATTTCAGACTTAACCAACAAGAGCCGTGGAGAAAACGCTTACACATTGATTGACGTAGAGTCAAAAGTGTCACCGGAAGTGATAACGGCATTGGAAGCAGTTCCATCTGTTATGCGGGTGAGAGTCGTAAAATAAGTATTTTTAGGAAAGTTTCTTAGGAAAGGCAGGCGGGTATGGGACAGACGGGAAAGTATTTGAAGAAAAAGCTGCGCAAAGCCAGACGGCTGTATCGGATTGTCTCATCTGTCTGCCGCCGCCGTAAGGATTACCTGGGCGGTTTGAAGTACCTTTGGAAGCGGCTGAAAAAGAGAATATAATAATGAAATAAAATAAATACAGCGGGCCATCTTTTAGAATAGGAAAGTATTCGGAAGATGGCTTTTTTTGCCTTGAACGTGTCTTAAAATTCATTCCCTCCAGCTGCACGCCCCACTTAGCGCATAAATGTTCCTTTTTTATGGCTGTCTGGAAATAGTTTGTGCAATAGATGGGGATAGGGTATAATAGACAATAATATTATGAATCAGAAGAGAAGGAAGTGGATGTATGGCCAGGGCTGCAGGTATCGGGTTTCAGGACTTTGAACAGATAATCGTAGAAGACAATTTCTACGTAGATAAGACCATGTTCATTAGAGAATGGTGGGAAAGCAAGGACAGGGTTACCTTGATTACCCGCCCCAGAAGATTTGGGAAAACTTTAAATATGAGCATGTTGGAAAAATTTTTCTCCGTAAAGTACGCTGATAGAGGCGGTTTGTTTGAAGGGCTTTCTATATGGGAGGACGGGAAATACCGGCAGATGCAGGGAACGTATCCTGTAATATTTCTGAGTTTTGCAGGGATTAAGGAAAACACTTTTTTAGAAGCGAGAAAAAGTATCTGCCGTACCATAGAAGAACAATACAATAAAAATGATTATCTGCTGGAAGGCAGTCTGCTGAATGAAAAAGAGAAAAGATTTTATCAGGAAGTTTCGGTAAACATGTCGGATAGTGCAGCATCGGCAGCTTTGAGGTCTTTATCGGATTTTCTCGGCAGGTACTATGAAAAAAAGGTAATCATTCTGTTAGATGAATACGATACTCCTATGCAGGAGGCGTATGTGAATGGTTATTGGAATGAAATGACCGGGTTTATCAGAAACCTGTTTAATTCTGCATTTAAGACAAATCCATATTTGGAACGGGCCATTATGACCGGGATAACGAGAGTTAGTAAAGAGTCGATTTTTTCTGATTTGAATAATCTGCAGGTAATCACTACTACGTCAGATAAGTATGCAAAGTGTTTTGGTTTTACAGAGGGAGAAGTCTGTGCCGCGCTGGATGAGTACGGGATGATGGAAAAGAAAGAGCAGGTAAAGAGATGGTATGATGGTTTTATATTTGGAAGTAAAACAGGTATTTATAACCCATGGTCCATCATTAATTATCTTGCTTCAGGGAAGTTTCGTACCTACTGGGCCAATACCAGTTCTAACAGTTTAGTGGGGAAATTGATTCGGGAGGGAACTAAGGATGTAAAGCAGTCCTTTGAAGACCTTCTTTGCGGAAAGACTTTGACAGCGAATATTGATGAACAGATTGTGTATAACATGCTGGACACTGACGAAGCGGCAATCTGGAGCCTTCTTCTTGCCGGCGGATATTTAAAAGTCATGGGGATTGAGGGGCATGAGGACACAGGATTTGATGCAGATACCCTTAGGTGCCGGCTGGCGATTACGAACCTGGAAGTCAAATTGATGTTTGGCGGGATGATACATGGGTGGTTTGCAGGATATATGTCAGATTATAATGACTTTATCAAGGCTCTGCTTAAAGATGACTTGAGAGCAATGAATGCTTATATGAACCGAGTGGCAATGGGGACGTTCAGCTGCTTTGATACTGGAAAGAAACCGTCAGAAAGCCAGCCGGAACGTTTTTACCATGGTTTTGTTCTGGGATTAATGGTAGAACTTAATGACCGGTATGTGATTACATCCAATCGGGAGAGCGGCTTCGGAAGATACGATGTAATGCTTGAACCAAGAAAGCAGGAAGATGATGCAATAATTCTGGAGTTTAAAGTGCAGGATAGAAGTGGGGGAGAAAAAAAACTGTCGGACACAGTAAAAGCGGCTTTGAAACAGATTGAGGAAAAGAATTATGAAGCGGTTTTGGCAGCGAAAGGAATTGAGAAAGGGCGCATACGCAGATATGGATTTGCTTTTTGCGGGAAGGAGGTGTTGATTGGGCGTTAGAGCGTGTGGATTTGTCCTGCATTTTATTTTGCCTGTTATATAAATATTGACAAAATAGTACATTGAAGGTAAAATATAATAAGATAATTTTACAATTTTCTACGAAAGAAGGGTTTTTACGAGTAAAAATATTTTGCGGTATGGTGTTGGAGGGGTTGTGGGTATGATTCTCACACTTGTTGCTTCATCAGTATTTGGTTCTCCGGGTAGAGAGGTAAGAACTTTTACAAATGTGGAGACTGCATCTAACGACGTTGTGGAGCAGGAGGTTACCATTGAATATATAAGCAAAAAACTGGAAAATATTAGTGAATTGGCTACAGCGGAGATGGTTTATAATAATCTTTATACGGTTTCAGAAGGAAAAATTCCGTTTATTACTAAAAAAGGCTTTTCTATGGTTTATACAGCCACCGTTAAAGCTGGTATAGATGCCTCATTGATTGATATAGATATTACAGAAGATGAGGTAAAGGTGATAATACCAGAAAGTCAGATTCAATATATCCATGTTGAACCAGATTCGATTCAGTTTTATGACGAGAAGAAAGCCCTATTTAATTGGAATGAAAAAGAGGATGTGACGGCTGCTATTTCGACCGCAGAAAAGGATGCGGAGGAAAAGGCAGATATGGACGGTTTGAAAAAACGAGCTAATGAGGAAGCGGAATATATAGTAAAAGGAATATTGGAAAGATCCGTGGGAGATAAAGAACTTGTTGTTGTACGGGCGAATGAGCTATAAAAATTTACATATGTGAATTTTGTGCTGCTATAGGCACACAAGGCTGACAACCCGCAGGAAACTTGTATTTTAAAGCAGGAGAACACACCTCCTGCTTTTATTCGTTATATGATATACAGGAGATAAAATGAGTACACGGCATATATATTCATTGTCAGATGGACATAAAACTAAAACGGAAACAAATAAATATTGGAGCAAGAAATTATAAAAAGTATTTGACCGGCAAAGTGTTTAAAATTGTTTGTGAGGATGGAACAGAGGTTGACGTAAGATTTTTTGGTTCGGATTTTCATCTCTAAATTCGAAATCACTAAAGTCTATTATTGCTATATTCGCTAAACTATCTGAAAGAGATAAATATCATGAATTAGTTTACGTTTCGAATGTAGTTGGTATATATAAAAAAGATGAAGGATTATTAAATAAATTGGATAATAATATTCAAATGAAATTTTTAGAAATCATTACAAGACATTAATAAATAAGGAGAAGTTGATATGGATGCATGTGTTTATAAACCTAAAATGCCTTTTATAACAAGAAGTCGGGAGTGTAGAATTTCTGTGTGAATTTTCGTAAACCCCTTATAGATTAGGCATTTTTCAAATAATCACAAGAAAATCTGGGCACTCCCTAAAAATCAGTTTTTGGTTGTTTTCATACATCCATTAATGATTAATTCTCTTTCAACTTGGAGATGTCTGTTCGGAAATCTTCCATTTTTTTAGTTGCTTTTTCAATATCATCATCCCAAACTTCACTTCGCAGATCATCCAAAAAATCATAAACATCAGAGCGGAAGTCAGACCAATCATCGTAAACAGTGGAACAAGTATCTGACCACCAAGTATATTCATTAGAAGATAACTCTGACCACTCATCATATGGTGCTGTATCATAAGCGTCGTCCAGAAGGCCTTCATAGTAAAAACCATACGATAATTCTAAACACAACAAAAGCCAGAAGATTAAATATAATTGTCGGAATCGGTTTCTAACTGTAGTTTTTGGGTTTGTCAAGTTAAATGTGTAAGTTTTTTATTAGCGGTCTTTGTGACC
>CAJURF010000071.1 GCA_910588825.1 uncultured Lachnospiraceae bacterium | reverse complement strand
AAACAATATGATACGTGCAATTATACTTGGTATGTGCTAAAATCTGATTATCCATGTTAGATTTATTGGTTTTCTAACTTACACACTTTATTTTACACTCCCATCAAAGAATATCCTCTGTATTTTCCAAGTCGTTTCTACTGCTTTTTAGAACCAGAATTTTGAACTTATTGTTTGTTTCCAAAAACTTCTGTGAGAAGTTTATTTCTATACTCCTTATCCTCTGTCGCTTTTTTTGCATCCTCCGTCCGGTTATTGCTCAACAGATACTTCATCAAAGAAAGGATCGTATCTTCTCCTTTCTGAATTCCTCTGCTCTCCACACGATCTAATACTTCACACATAGTCATCGTTCTCCTTTCCATATCAGGACTGTATACATTTTCAAAGCGGTTGTCCTGCGTCATAACTGCCAGTTTCTTTTAGATTATTATACATCAAACCGACAATCTCCTCAATCTATTTCTACTGTCAATGTCTAAAACACGGCGGTACTGTTCTAATTCCAGCTCTGCTTTCCAATTTCTGCGTTCCGCAGGGGGCTCGGTCAAAGAGATACTCTACTCCATCCACGATATCTACAATCCGCTGTATATTCTCTTTCTTGCCGACCACGGCAATATGCTGGAGTATGGTATTTTGCCCGGAAATATTGCTTTCTACCCTCTACGGAGCACCGCCGATAACAGCCTGCGCGCATACATTGCACAGGGAGAAGTCCTTCCTGCAGCTTCCCGGTTCTTTGGAAACAAAAAAAGGCCCCAGCAGACTCAAAATCTGCCGAAAACCTTTTTTGCATTTTAATCATCCAATCACTTTCCGCATAACCTCAGACCATCTAGTCAATCTCTGAGGCTCATAACAGACAGTGGAGATATCTTTCAGAGTAAATTCCACGGGACAGTTGTATTTCTGTGCGGCATTCAGACGTGTCCGAAGGTCATCTTCCACTACTTCGGGATTCCAGCTGGGTGCTGCCACCAAGGCTGGGGCCGGTTTGTTGGAATACACAAATTTCCCTTCCATGGCCTCCGCCATGCCCTCAAAGTCTTTTACCCACGCACTGACTGAAATTTTATGGATTCCTTTGATCTGCTTCACATACTCCATTCTGTCATCTAAGGGTTCGCAGCATCCATAATACCCCAGGCCAAATTTATCGTACCATTCACTGGCATATTGGAATTCAAATTCATCGTGCATCTCCGGAGATACTGTGTAGAGAATCTGGGCCATTCCATAAGTCCACACATCTTTTAAATCCGGTTTTTCCGGATTTTCCGGAAGCAGATCGGTCCACCCCCCTGTGCAGTGAACCACCTGCTGCTGGCGCATGAGACAATCCATATCCCGGAGTTTATAAATAATCGCAAGCTGTACATCCAGGCTCTTTCTCATCAGAGCATGTACCCAGTCCTCGTCAAACATCATTTTGTCATACAGGGTGTTCACATCTGACCATTCCATAAAATGGTCCCACGGACGGTAATCCACCTCAGGTCCGTCCATGAATACCTGCAGGATATCCCCTAATGCCTCTTTCGCCATATCCTCTCTGCGGTTGGTTTCCTCCTCATCCAGATACAGATCCGGCACCTGGATTTTCTCAAGGTCCTCCCATGTTTTCAGCTGGCTCACATAAGAATGGGCCTCTACCACATTGCCGTCATCTCTCGTCAGTTTGTCCTCTATGATATCCAGTCCATAGTTCAAACCACGGACCACTTTGGGAACATAGAGAAATGGTTCATACACCCAGTCATCCTGAATATGTTTATGTCTGTAGAGAAGCTGCCGCAGGGTTGTCTCCATTTCCCTGTAAAAGGGGTCCTGGCACTGCAATGTCAGTTCATTGTCAATATTCATCTCGTTCCATGGAAACTCTCCCATAAGAAACATGGGTTTGTCCACTTTCCTGGCGTTAAGGTTGTACCACTGCTGTTTTCTCTCTTTCATAATTGGAAGGGCTGACAGTTCTGCCAGCTGATTGGCCAGTTTTCTCAATACCTGAATGTCATTTTTTAACATCGCTTTTCCTCCTTTATTTCGTAACCTGATTCTTCTGCATCTGCGCTCTGTCCGGACACCAAATCATCTTCCTCCTATGCGTTAAGCATACCATATCTGCCCGGACAGATGTTAGGACTGTGGAACCCCAAACATGGACAAAATGCAGATTTGGTAAATGTTTTATAAAGAAGTAATATCTGAGGAACTTCTAAAATATTTGGGCGAATACCCCATAATCTTTTTGAACAGCCGGCTGTAGTACCCAGGGTCATCAAACCCCACACGTTCTGCCGCCTGAGACACGTTCAAATGTTCCCTCTGCATATATTCCAGCGACTTAATAATCCTCAAACGGTTCATATATTCTGTGGGCGCCAGCCCTGTCACCTCTTTAAACACCGAGCGGAAATGGCCTGCGCTCCAGTACACCCGCTCTGCCAGCTTGTCATAGTCCAGCCGTTCCCTGAGATGTTCCTCCATATAGGCAAGAATTTCATAGACTCTCTCCTTCCTATGGTCTCTGTGTGCACTGCTCTGCTCCGTCTGCCGTCTCTGTATTCTGTAAAACTTTACAAGAATCATCTGCAGGCAGGCCATCTTCACCAGCTCCAGACCAACCTCTCCATTTCTTTGTTCTTCCATCATCTGATCCAGAAGTGACTCAATGATTTTACGTTCTTCAATATTCAGATGTATGACTCCCTGCTTATTCAAAATACTCTGGCGCGACTCCAGACCGCCGCATTCTTCATCTGATAAGCCAGCGATCATCTCCTGCCTTTGACAGACAGCATCTCCATCCTGTTCAGCCTCTCTTAACATGCAATTGAATTCTTCGCTCATTTTGTCCGGGAAAAACTGACAGTTGACCAATTCAATGGGGGCATGCAGCTGGTAACTGTGTTCCTCATCCGTTTCAATGAGAAATACATCACCGGGAAGCAGAGGCACTTCCGTTCCCCGATAAGAGTGAATACAATATCCTTTTGTGATCAGTGCAAACTCCTGAAACTTATGACGGTGAGGCTGTACGGAAATTCTGTGATTCCAGACTGTCACTGCAATCCCGCTGTGATCCTGCCGGGGGAATTCCAGATATCCGTCATGGCAGGGCACCATCCACCCGTTTTCATCGTGTACGTTCATATTCTTTTCACCTCTGCCGAAACTGAGAATGTCTCAAACAAACACAGACAGCCTGTGTTGTCCGCACACCACAAGCTGTCTGTTCTCTATCATATACCTTATAGTAGTATATCCCTTATTTTACAATTATACCAATTAGTCCAGATAATCATCCACATTTGACTGATCAACTTTCTCAAAAGGAATTGAAAAACTTGCGGTTTCTTTACTGCCGTTTATACAGGCATCGTATGCGGAAACTGCCGTCCATTTTGCCTGACCCATTGCGTTCTGGAATACGGTACATGCCACATTACCGTTTTTCACTTCCTGCAGACAATCCTGATTGGCGTCAATGCCAAGGAACTTGATTTCTTTCGCCAGATCAGCTGCCTGATAAGCCTGAAGGCTTCCCATAGCCATTTCATCATTTGCACACGCAACCACTTGAATCTCATTTCCGAAAGATGTTACCCAGTCTTCTGCATTGGTCATGGCAATATCTCTCATGTAATCACCAATCAGATCGGCTTTCAATTCATAGTTATACTTGGCGTCATCCAGAGTATCAAACAGTCCATTGTAACGCTGGGTGGTATGATCGTATCCTTCTGTACCTCTCTGATAGCAGAGATTTACCGTTTCCGAATCGTCCACATTGTCAATCAGCCACTGGCCCTGAATCTCTCCGGCTTCATAGTTGGAAGAACCTACGAATCCCACTTCTTTTTCCAGGTGGTCAGAATGAATCACTGCGTTTACAGCAACCAGCGGCACTCCTTCTGCCATACAGGTGTCCACAATACCCACACATCCATCTGCATCTGTAGGGTCCAAAATGATACAGTCTACGCCCTGGGCAATAAAGTTCTCAGCCAGCTGAAGCTGGATATTGGCGTCCATCTCCCCGTCTGCCTCCAGAACTTTTACATTGGGGAAATTCTGTTCACAGTATTTTACAAACGTATTTCTGATCTTTGTGGTGAATGTGTCTTCAAATCCCATATCAATGTAGCCCCAGGTGAATTCCTCGTCTCCACTGATATCATACTCTTCTGCAAATTCTTTTTCCCAATCTTTGCTGTTCTCTGCAGCCGCCTGAATCTCTTTGTCGGAAACTACGATATCTGTCTCCACTCCTCCTCCAGACTCTTCTCCCATTTCCGCAGTATCCTCCACTGTTTCTCCTTCTGCACTGTCACTGCTTCCCTGGGGAGCCGGTGCGCCGCCAGAACATCCTGCCATGCTGACTGCCAGACCTGCTGCCAAAATCACTGCCATTAACTTTCTTTTCATGTTGTTCTCCTTTTCTCCTTTTGTGTGCTTGTTAATAAAGTTTCATTTATCAATCAGATCAACCTTTTGATCTTGATTTGCGCACCTGAATGTCCAAAATTACTGCTATCATAACCAAAAGACCCAGAACGACTTTCTGCAGAGAAGCATTGATATTCTGCAGATTCATGAAGTTTTTGATAATACCGATAATCATAGAACCCACAATGGTATTTACAACGGTTCCCGTCCCGCCTGACATACTGGTTCCGCCGATGATAACTGCTGTGATGGCATCCATTTCATAGCTCACCGCTGCCGCTGGCTGGCCAGAGTTCATACGGGACATGAGAACGATACCTGCAATGCCAGACATAAGACCTGCATAAGCCGCCGCAAAAAATTTCGTAAATTTCACGTTGATACCGGAAGCCCTTGCCGCAGCAGTATTTCCGCCTACTGCATACATGGCCCGTCCGATGGGCGTCCAGGAAAGAATATAATAGGTCACCAAAAGTATAAATGCCATGATAAATACCGGGAACGGAATCGGCCCGATGTACCCCTGTCCAATAAACTGGAAAGCCGCTCCAAGATTGGAGTAGTTTTGTCCACCTGTAAACGTCATAATGGCCCCTTCTGCTACCATCATAGATGCCAGTGTGGCAATAAACGGCGGTATGTCAAAGGTCACAATTACAATACCGTTAAAAGCACCAAATATTAATGCAACACCAAGGCCCACCAATATAGCTGCAACGAGATTGCCTGTGGCCAGCACCGTATAAGCCGAAAGTGTACCTGCACAGGCCAGCACCCTGGAGGCAGAAAGGTCGATCATTCCGCAGATGATCATCAGCTGCTCACCGCAGGCCATGATGGTGATGACCACAATCTGTCTGAGAATATTTCTCACGTTCATCCCTGAAAGAAATGACTGGTTCCAGACAGAAAAAATCACAAACATTAACAAAAATACCAGAAATATTCCAAATTTGTTATAAATCTCTCCAAAATTAAATTTGCCGTTTTCTTTACTTTTCGTCATTGACTGCTTTCCCTCCTAACGCGAAACTCATAATTCTCTCCTGCGAGAAGTCTTCCCGGGTTACCTCACCGGTGATTCTCCCTTCAGCCATAACCAGTGTCCTGTCACAGATACCGATAATTTCCGGAAGTTCCGATGAAATCATGATTACACCTGCCCCCTGAGCAGCCAGATCACACATAATTTTGTATATTTCATATTTGGCTCCCACATCAATTCCCCGGGTGGGTTCATCCATAATAAACACCACCGGATTTTGAAGAAGCCACTTGGCAATTACTACTTTCTGCTGGTTTCCGCCGGAGAGATTCTGCGCCTCTGTCCCAATGGTGGGCGTTTTGATTGCCAGCTTCTCTTTCATCTCCTGGGCATCCTCTCTCTCCCGCTTTTTATTTAAAAGAAATCCACGATACCTTTTCAGGTTAGGAAGTCCAATGTTTTCACAAATTGACCGGATCAGAACCAGCCCCTCCAGTTTTCTGTCTTCAGACAGCATGATAATCCCTTCCCGGATAGCATCGGAAACCTTCTTGATTTCCACGCTCTTTCCATTAATGATAATCTCGCCTGAAGAATACGAATCCATTCCAAATATGGCTCTCACCACTTCTGTACGTCCTGCCCCCACCAGGCCTGACATGCCAAGGATTTCCCCTCTGTGCAGGGTAAAAGATATATTGGAAAATACATTGGGCTGGGTCAGATTTTTTATTTCCAGAAGTTTCTCTCCGATTTCAGCCTCCTTGACCGGATATACATTGTCCATTTTACGGCCCACCATCTTTGTGATGATTTCATCTGTTGTCAACTCATCGATATGGTGGGTTGAGATTGTCTTTCCATCCCGGAGAACCGTCAGCTGGTCTCCCACCTGCTTCAGCTCATCCAGCTTATGTGAAATATAGATGATGCTGATACCTCTCTCTTTCAGACGGTGAATCTGTTCATGAAGAACAGCTACCTCCCCTTCGGTAATAGAAGATGTGGGCTCATCCATGATTATGATTTTAGCATTGACAGAAATGGCCTTGATAATCTCAATAATCTGCATATCCGAAACAGTGAGCGACCGCATCACCCGTTTCACATCATAGGAAAATCCCAAATCATTGACAAGTTTCTGCGCTTCTTCCACCATGCGCTTTTTCGCCACAATGCCCGGCCCACGGGTGGGCAGACGGCCGAGAAAAATGTTTTCCGCGATGGTAAGATCCGGCACCGGATTCAATTCCTGATGAATGGTGGCAATGCCCAGTTCTTTCATATGCCGTGGACTATGCATGGCCACTTTCTTTCCAAATACATACAGCTCACCTTCATCTGCTGTATACATACCGTTGATAATCTTGATAAGCGTTGACTTTCCGGCTCCGTTTTCTCCCACCAGCACGTGTACGGTCCCTTCTTCCACGGAGAAGCTGACTTCATCCAGCGCCTTTACACCCGGAAATGATTTGGAAATGTTTTTCAGTTCCAGAACTTTTTTCTTTTTCTCCACGTAATCCCTCCTCTATATTCCTATAGTTTTTCACATCAACACAGATAAATACTCTTTTTATCACCCCCTGACAGCATGTCTGAACACGCCTCAATCCTTTGAAAATCTTCGAATAATCCATGGACTTCCACAAAAATATTTTTGTATAATATCCAAAAAAGCAGAAAGGATGAACGATATGATCCAATGTTTCGCAAAAGACTCCTTCGTCTCATCTTTCCAGAAAGGAACCACACCACGCCTTCTGTCAGCCAGCTATATTACTGTAGGGTTCAGCCAGCACCCCCGGATTCTGCACAAGCATACCGATAAGCTGGAACTTCTGTTTATCAGAAGCGGTTCTGGGTATTATGTGGTAGACAACGAACGATATGAAATAAAACCAGGAAACATCATCATTACCAATGCCAATGTACTGCATGATGAAGTTCCCCAGTATAACCGCAATCTGGCAATGCTCTCCATCGCCATAGACCATGTACATATCAATGGACTGCCGGAAAATCACCTGATTCCATCTGATATCCAGCCTATTATAAAAACCGAAAAACGTTTCGTTCTCATTGATGCCATTTTTCAGGAAATTTTCGACTCCCTGGCTTTTGAGGATGACCAGCAGCAGGAGACTAACCAGTATCTGACCCAGGCGCTGCTTTCTCTGATCATTCATGCCTGCCGGAAAGAAGGACGTCCCAGCACAGCCCAGGAAAAGCAGGATCCTCTGCTTCGGGATATTCTGCATTATATTGATGAAAATTATTCCGAAGATCTGTCTCTGCAGAGTATCAGCGGAGAATTCTTCATCAGTCCTTCCCATCTGTCCCATCTTTTCAAGAAAAAGCTTGGGTATTCTCCTATCCAATACATTGGAAGAAGACGCATCGGCGAAGCGCAGTCTTTATTGATTACAACTCCCAGGTCAATCACTTCCATCGCAACTGCTGTGGGATTCGAAAATGTAAGTCATTTCAATGTACAGTTTAAAAAATATGTGGGACTTTCCCCTCTGGCTTATCGAAAGAAATACACACTTCCAGATTCTGAGAAAATCAAATAGCCGATTTTTTTCCCGGTTTTGCGGTACCTCCTGCAAACCGGGGAGAAAATCGGACAAAACCCATTAAATCCTTGGATACTCGGTGGATACAAGAACTTTGCCCGCCGTAATTTTCATTCCTTCTTCTATGTCTTCCAGGTTAAATCTTCCTGTCACCATCTTGCGCATGTCAATACGGCCTGCTGCCATCAATGCGATTACATCTGGATAAATTCCCTGTCCGGACTGGCCGTTGGAACCAGAAATGCTGGCTGCATTCCACTGCCAGTTGAAAATATCCACAGGAGTAATTCCCACTGTGTGTCCAATCTGCACTGTCTTTCCGCCGATAGCCAGTGCTTTCGCCATAACTGGATAAGTGAACTTCGTGGCACCGGCACACTCTGCAAACAAAGAGATACCTGCACCATTGGTCAGCTCCATCAAAAGCTCCGCCTCATCCTCAGGTGTGGCAAAACTGGTGGGATCGTATACATAATCTGCCCCGCATGCCTTCGCCAGTTCTATACGCTCCGGAACACTCTCAAAAGCGATTAGCTTTGCCGCCCCTGCCGTCTTCATCAGGGAAATAGCTGCCAGACCGATGGGTCCAGCCCCAAAGACCGCCACATGGCCGCCGGGACGGATGCCGCCGCCGCGGACAAACAGTCCATTGTAGGCAACACCGGTGGGCTCAATCATAGCGCCCATTTCAAACGCAGCCATCTTGTCCCCGCCGTAATAATTCATAATATCGTTGAGTTTATAACAATATTTGGCATGGACTACCGCATACTCTGCAAATCCGCCGTCATAGGTAAGGCCCGGCTCCTCCAGCTCTTTACACTGGTTAAACATTCCTCTGCGGCAGGCATCACACTCGCCGCACCAGTGCATAGATTCTACTGATACCAGGTCCCCTGCTGCGAGCTTCTTCACATTTTTACCCGCTTCCACAATCTCACCTGCAAATTCATGGCCTGTGATAATGGGATATTTGCTGTGTCCGTCATACAGGGAATACCCTTCTTCGTCCTGCTTCAGAAGATGGGCATCTGTGCCGCAGATTCCTGCTGCGCCCACTTTTATTTTTACCTGGTCATCGCCGCATACCGGTTCTGGACGGTCTGTCACATGGCCGCGGATATTTTTCCAGATCTGATTGCCTCTTAATGCACGTCCAGTGCTGGCTTCCCTCTCTGATAACTTATATCCCTCTCTCGGCACATGATCTGCTTCTACATAAAACGCTCTCATAATCTTCTCTCTCCTATACCGATTCTCCATAAAACCGGCTGTTTCCGACCGCCTGATACACAATTTCATAACTACTCAAGCGGCCGCAGACCGACCGGTCAGATCAATCAGTCATCAAATGTCAGCATAACCTTGCGGGCAATGTCTTTGTGATTGCATGCCATATCCATGGCTTTGTCCAGGTCTTTAAAGTTAAAGTGATGAGTATTTAATGCTGCAAAATCATACTGGTCTTTAATCTTGCTCATGAAACGGATGGTTCTCGGGAACCATTTGTCTGTTCCCCCGCTTCCTGCAATATGAAGGGTTTTCCAAATAGTTTTACCGATCTCTACCGGAACTTTTCTTCCGATGGAATGGCCTACCACGCCCACTCTGGCACTGTGTCCGGCAATGTCGAACAGAGACGCAATACCGATATCATTTCCGGAGCATTCAATGACTACAGAGGCGCCTCTGCCGTCTGTGAGATCTTTCACCATCTGTTCCACATCCCCGGCTGTGGGATCTACCACGTCATCTGCACCGTATTCCAGAGCATTCTTCCGGCGTTCTTCCAGAGGATCGATTACAATTACATGTGCGCCTGCAGTTTTGCACACCATAGCTGCAGTAAGTCCGATGGGGCCGCCGCCGATAATTGCCACATCGTCAGAAGCATCCGGAGCACATCCGTTGCCCCATACGCCCCAGTATCCCACGTTGAAAGTCTCTACCCATGCGCCCAGCTCATAATCCCAGTCATCGGGAATCCTGTGGGTATAAGCTTCTTCCAGAATCATGTATTCCCCGAATCCTCCCGGTGAATCCGGACGGAATCCCACTTCGCGCATATTTAAGCATGCGGAGGGCATCTTTCCGTCTTTACAGTTTGCACAGTTGAAGCAGGGAAGCACGCAGTCGCCTACCACTTTGTCGCCTGGCTTCAGGGAAGTAACAGTGCTTCCGATCTCAGCCACCTGTCCTGCCCACTCATGGCCTGGTGTATAGGGGGCGATGTCATAACGTCCCTCTGCTGATTTCCCTTCATAGCACTCCACGTCTGATCCGCAGATGCCGCATGCTTTTAGTTTAATCAATACCTGATTGGGTTTCAGTTCGGGAAGCTCTACTTCCTCAATTCTCAAATCAAAAGGTCCATGCATAAATGCCTGTTTACATTTCATCGTTTTATCCTCCAAATGATTTATTCTTTAATTTATATTTGTCTATCGGAAAGCACTGCCCATGCAGGCAGTATACTAATATGCAAGTGTGTAGATATGACGTCCGCCTGGCTCGTTGGGTCCTTTGATTACTGCTTCAATGTCCTCACGTTTTCTCTGAGTCATCATATCAATTGGCGGAAGCTCTCCTGCCGGATATTTTTCCAGAATATCATTTACCAGTTTTTCCAGATAATCCAGTGTGCGCTCGATTCCCACGCGTGCCTTTTCTGCATCTGCCAATTTGGGATTTCCAATTACCCCTTCCGGCTGTACGATACATTCCATTGCACAGGAGCCGAAAGCATTGTACCATTTAATGGGACCTGTGCCCCGCTCTGCAGAGTTATTGATATGTCCCGGAGGAAGCAGCGGATAAGCTTTTGTCTCCACTTCATCCCCTCTCTTTATTAATTCCGGGAACAGACCCAGACACCAGGACTGCTCTACTTCGTCTGCATGAATGAAGGGTGTCTCGTACGGGCCGCCGCCTTCCTTTGTATCCAGCTGTTCTTTGGCACAGTTCCAGAAGTGGGTGTAAAGAATAATTCCCGGAACCTGGAATTTCTTCCCAAATTTATGGATAGCCAGCGGAATTACATAATCCTGCCCATGTCCGTTTACTACGATCATTTTGCGGAATCCTGTATTCCAGAATCCGGCAAATACATAGCAGAGATAATCAGCCAGAATTTCTTCCGGAATCATGATGGTTCCTTTTTGTCCCAGGTGATGATAGGGATGAGAGCCATACCAGATGGGCTGTGCTACGGTACATCCTGTGGCCTTTGCCACCTGTTCGCACAGACGGGTATCCAGATAAGTATCCTCCCCGTAAGGTGCCGATGGTCCGTGGTTCTCTGTGGAACCCACCGGAATCAGAATTACATCATTCTTTTTCAGCCGCTCTGCCACTTCTTTGTTTGTCATGTTCTGGTAATAAATACCATTGGGGGCTTCCATATTGCCGCCTGCTGCCGGGATCTGCCATTTTGACATTGTTTTTTCCTCCTTATATCTGCATTTCATTGTTTTTTCATAAAACTGTTCCGTACTTTTAACTGTTACGAGTAACTTACGTTTTCGGGCTATGCTGACCGAATTTGGCGCAGATATTGCGCTAAGTCTAAGCTGTTATTTTCATTTCCTCTCCAGATTCTATCTGCCGCATATAATCAATTGCCCGCTTGGCCGCTTCCAGTTCTGTGGGCCAGGGCAGACATTCTACAGAGAGATACCCTTCATATCCTGCTTCTTCCAAGGCATTCAGGATTTTTGTAAAGTCAAACTGGCCGCTTCCGGGATACCGCCTGGAATTGTCTGCCAGATGAAAATATCCAATCTTCCCTTTACATCTTCGGATCGCTTCCACCGGGTCACATTCATCAATCCCCATATGAAAGGCATCTAAATGTACATATAAATTGTCTATCTGATATTTCTCCAGAAATTCCATAATCTCATCAGCCGTGGTAAAAATATTCACCTCATAGCGGTTGATCACTTCCAAATTCAGCTTTACATTGCGTCCTTTGGCATATTCAGCAAGGATTTCCAGATTCCTTGCCAGACGATTCAGATATTTTTCTCTGTTTCCCCCAGCCGGAACGTTGCCTTTCAACCATCCGATCACCAAATCTGCTTTCATTTCACAGGCAATATCTACATAATCCCGCATTCCTTTCATGGCTGCATCGACCACATAGGGCCTGTCGTCAATGAGACTGCACATTCCTTCTGTGTTCAGCCTGCCTGTGATGATCATAGCGGCTTTTACTCCATAGGCTGCCTCTGTCTGACGGATCGCCTCATAATCAAATTGCTCGTCAGGTCTTGTATGTACTTCAATGGCCCGATAGCCAAGCTCTGCTGCTTTCTTCAGATTCTCACAGATAGAACCTTTCAGCAGAATCGGTGCGGAAGCAGGTGCATCGTCCGCAGAGGACACTGCATAATCCCACCTTTTCACTATACCACCTCCTCCCAAACAGGAATTTTTGTTCGATTCCTGATGACGCTATTATTATAATCCCAATAACTATTTTCAAACTATAGATATATTGCTTGTGTTTTTCATGAAAATTTGCATTTCCAATGGATTTTGATATAAACTTTTCAATTCTTGCACTCATGGCCTTGACGGGTATCTTTTTTCCTTATATTCCTTTATAATTTACAGAAAAAGAACCGCGAAAGGAGCAGCATTATGAATGTAAAACTGGGAATTTGTAATTTCTGCGTGCCGGGAACAGGTGTATTTGCGCCGCAGATTGTATCAGAGATGGGGCTGGACGGAATGTCGCTGGAATTCGGCTCCTGTGAACACGGCTGGGCTCTTAGCCAGAAGAAGATTATGGATTTATACCTGGAAGCCCAGCAGAAATATGCCGTTGCTTATCCGAACATTGGCTGCAGCGACGGGGATAACATTCCTTTTTATACACCGAAAGGAGACCCCCTGTATGACACCGTCCAGTACTGGGTGACAAAAGCGGTGGATTCAGCGGCCTATATGAAGATTCCTATGGTATTCTTCTCTAACTTCAACGCCAGCCTGGCTGATACAGAAGAAAAACTGGAGCAGACAGCAGAACGTTACCGCTATCTGTGCGATTACGCCGGGGAGAAGGGAATCGAGATTTCCTGCGAATGCCCATTAAGCCCCCAAAAGCAGATTCAGCTGACACAGATGGTGGACCGCCGCAACTTTACCTTGTTCTATGACAGTGACAATTTTACTTATTTTACAGATTATAGACAGACCGATGTGTTAAAAGAGATTTATCCTTATATGGGAAAACAGCTTCACGTAAAGGACAGCACCGAAGGCTGTATCGCCAACGCCGTGCTGGGGACTGGAGTGGCTGACTTCTATGGCTCTATCAAATATTTATCAGAGCAAAATTATGATGGATGGTTGATTTTGGAAAATTTGTATGAATTGGCCCCTATGAGACATCTGAATTCGGATTATTTCGAAATTATGAGAGAGGACATCCGGGTACTGAAAGAAGCTGCCAGCCGCTGAAAAAAGCCATGGCGGACTGAAATCCAAGAATATAACTGAACTGTAATATTTAGCAAATATTTTTTTAGATAATGACTTGTAATTTACCGAATTTTTGTATATAATAAATACAACTATTCAGGACTTCGTCCTTCATAGTCACAAGCAATGTATGAGTATGCTCACGTTTTTTTGAATATGTTTGAGAAGCCTGACAATACCAGACATCTGCATGCGCCGGCAAATTCCTCCCGGCGCAGTGGCTATTGAAAATATGGTCTTCTGACTCTTCTTAATTTTTATTTCATGAGAAAAGCCTTTCTGGCAAGCTGATCTGCCAAGTCGTTGTATTGATCCCCGGAATGTCCTTTTACTTTTATGAAATGAATCTCCACTTTTTCTTTTGCCTGGTCATAGAAATCTTTGTATGCTCTTGTTCCGGCCTTCTTCGCCTGCCACTCCCCAGTACACCACTTTGCTATTCCCTCATAATCATGGTAAATTGTCACACTTTTTATCCCCTGATCCAGACAATACTCGATAGCTTTTCGGGAACCCATAATTTCTCCCGCCACATTGTGCATCTGTGCCAGCTCAGGATCACTATATAATTGGGAAAAATGTTCTTCTCTTCCCTGGTAAAAGAATACCACTCCGCAGGAAAACCTCTTGGTTTCCGCCTGATAACTGCCATCCACATAGGCTGTGGCCTCTGTCTGGACTGTCTCCCCGTCTCCGGCCTGGCTTGAGCTTCCCCCATTCATATATTCTTCCGCCTGGGCAGGCGTGGGAAAACTTTTGTACTGAGCACCTGAAAATCCGTGGATCTGTTCCTGACACTGGGCCCATGTGTGATAAATGCCTGGACGGCGCCCCTTTAAAACCGCATATACTTTCTTTGCCATGTGTTTCACTCCTCCCTTGATTCTATCGTAATATTGTACCATCAAAATAAACTATAAAAAAGATATTAAATTTTTTTATTTACTGGTATCTTGGCTAAAAATATTATATAATAATTCATATAAGTTGTATTTGTCACAACACCAAACAACTACTACAACAGATATAACCGTGGGAGGATGCGAGATGGCAGTAGTAAAAGAATTAATACGCACAGAGGGTAATGGGAGTATCAGTTTTGGAAATTTTGAATTGCCTGCCAAGTCAAAATTATCAGACTTTGAACACCAGGGTGACATGTATAAAGTGAAGACTTTCAAAGAAATCACAAAATTAGAGAGAAATGGTGTTTTTGTCTACGAATCTGTTCCTGGAACGGCGGTTTTTGAACTGGACCAGACAGATGGCAGCATGGATTTCCAGGTAGAAGGCTATGAAGACACACAAATCACTGTTGAATTGGAAGAAAACATGGATTATGAAATCTTTATCAACCAAGAAAGCATTGGAAAAATGAAGACGAATCTGGGCGGAAAGCTTTCTTTCAGTGCGCAGCTGGAAGATGGAGCCACAGCCAGGATTAAAATTGTGAAATTGTAAACCGTATTTGAAAATAACGGGGTGTTACAGATTTGTAACACCCCTCTTTGTTTGACTGTTTAGAAAGGAAACAATTCATGGCAAAAGCAAAAAAAACTGTATTTTTCTGCCAGAACTGCGGTTATGAATCTGCCAAGTGGATGGGCCAATGTCCGGGCTGTAAGGAGTGGAATACCTTTGTAGAAGAAACCGCCCTTCCCAAGACCTCCGGCAGGACTCCGACTGCCAGAAAGACAGAAAACAAGCCCATCAGCCTGAATCAGATTGATATCCAGGAAGATGCCCGCCAGGACAGTGGACTGGCGGAGCTGGACCGGGTTCTGGGCGGGGGAATCGTACCGGGCTCTCTGGTTTTAGTGGGCGGCGACCCTGGTATCGGAAAATCCACTCTGCTTTTGCAGATGTGCAGATATCTGTCTCAGAGACACGTAAAAGCGCTGTATATATCAGGAGAAGAATCCCTGAGCCAGATCAAACTCCGTGCCAGAAGAATCGGTGATTTTACCGATGATCTTCTGCTGTTGTGCGAGACAAACCTGGGGATGATTGAGCGCGCCATTGGGAACCACAATCCCCAGCTGGTGATTATAGACTCCATTCAGACATTATATAATGAAGAAGTCTCTTCACCCCCTGGCAGCGTATCTCAGGTGAGAGAATCCACCAGTGTTCTGCTTCAAATCGCCAAAGGGAAGGGGGTCACCATATTCATTGTAGGTCATGTGACGAAGGAGGGAAATGTGGCCGGCCCCCGGGTGCTGGAACATATGGTGGACACGGTTCTCTACTTTGAGGGGGACAGACACGCTTCTTACCGCATTCTAAGAGCCGTAAAAAACCGTTTTGGCTCCACCAATGAGATCGGTGTGTTTGAGATGCGGGAAAGCGGACTGGAAGAAGTAAAAAATCCATCGGAATTTCTTCTGGAGGGCAGACCTGAGGATGCCTCCGGCTCCATCGTGGCCTGTTCCATGGAGGGAACCCGCCCCATCTTGATTGAGATACAGGCTCTCGTGTGCAATACCAACTTCGGAATCCCCAGAAGAACCGCCGCCGGAACTGACTTTAACCGGGTAAATCTGCTGATGGCTGTGCTGGAAAAACGGCTGGGCATGCACTTATCCAACTGCGATGCCTATGTGAACATTGCCGGCGGAATCAAAATAAGCGAACCCGCCATCGACTTAGGCATCGTTCTCGCAGTTATCTCCAGCCACCAGAACCGTGCCATACCTGACCATGTGATTGCCTTCGGCGAGGTGGGCTTAAGCGGAGAAATCCGAGCTGTGAATATGTCCGAACAACGGGTGGCTGAGGCAAAAAAACTGGGATTTCGTACTGTTATTCTGCCGAAAGTTTCTTTGAAAGCACTGGAAGGCTTCAAAGGCATCCGGCTCCTTGGTGTCAGCAGTCTGAGAGAAGTTATGGGACTAGGCCGGCAGCATCAGTAGTTTTCCTCATCTTCTGACAGATATTACATATCCTTGATTTTCCTGGCAGGGCACGTTATAATACGGTAGAAACATAAACCAAACGACCCGTTCACAGGGTCAATCTGCCCCTTGAGGAAGGAGAGAGTTTATTATGAAACTGAAAAACAAGGCAAAATGGGTGATATCGCTATTGACTGCCTTCACCATACCGTTTTCCACCATGGGCACAGCGGTAATGGCAGAACCCAATGAGCCAAACAATCAGGCTGTGGTCACAGAAGCCGCCACGGATGGACAGCTGAATGCCACAGCGGCTGAAACGGGAGCTGACGGTCCAGCAACTTATCAAGAAGCCTATGATAGGATGACTGCTCTCAAAGAGGAATATCCCGAAGGAATGACTTGGACTAATTTTACACCCTATGGAACCGGGCCCGATTGTGTGGCACCCACTTACCGCTGGAAAGGCGGACCGGTAAAAAACAGCGACAATGGGGTGGGCTGCGCCGCTTTTGTTTTTATCCTAAGCGATGCAGCCTTTGGCGACTGGCCTGCAAGAGCAAAAGACCGAGGCAATTTTTCGTTCGACGACATAAAAGTCGGTGACATCCTGCGCACCAACGGCGGCTCCCATTTCGTAATTGTACTGCAGAAAAGCGAGGCAGGTGTGGTCGTTGCAGAAGGCAATTACAACAAATCCGTCCATTGGGGACGCACGATTAGTAAAGCTGAAGTTATGGACTCTACTTTCATCGTTACCCGCTATCCCGAAAATTTTGTGCCTGCCGATGATGCCACGGCTGGCCAGGAGGCTGCAAACGGAACGGAAGGTGATTTGCGTTGGACGCTGACCAAAGGCGGTACGCTCACCATCTCCGGCAATGGCAGCATCCCAGATTATACACCATCCGAAAGACCATCATGGGAGAAACAAAGTGACGCTTCCATCAGCACAATCGTGCTCACTGATGGCATTACCGGAATCGGAGCATATTCGTTCTATGAAGGTACAGCGCTCAGCGTATACATCCCCGGCAGTGTACAGACTATTGGTGATAGCGCATTCCGCAGCTCCGCATTGATTAATGTAACCATTCCTGGCTCTGTTAAGAGCATCGGTAATGATGCCTTTCGTACCGTTTTAAATCTGGTTTCTGCAACAGTTGCAAAAGGTGTCGAGGCCATCGGAGAGCGGGCATTTCGAGGCTGTACAGCGTTGACCTACATGGATTTCCCCGCCAGCATTACATCGGTGGGCGCGGGAGCATTCATGAGCTGCGAAAAGATGAAAAGCGTCAGGTTTATGCCCAGCAGCGAACCGGCCGAAATCGGCGACAATGTTTTCTCACAGTGCTGGAGCTTAATGAGTGTTACACTACCGCAAGGAGCAACCCGCATTAGCAATGGAATGTTCTCGTCATGTACTTCGCTCCCAACGCTATATATCCCGAAAAGCGTAACGGAAATTGGAGAAGGGGCATTTGACTCGTGCAGGTCTCTGACTACTATTTATTTTGGCGGCAGCGAAACAGAATGGGAAAGCCTGTTAACCCCCTACATAAGACCTACATTCCAAGGAAAACAGATAATATATAATGCTGCATTCGACGATCCCTTTGCTGATCTCCCAGATGATCCCGGAGATGGTTTCGACAAGCCTGATGATTCTCCTGTGGAACCAGCCGTGCACGAACATAGCTGGTCTGTGGATTGGACTTCCAATGAAAGCTTTCATTGGCATTTATGCCAGGCTGCAGACTGCCCCATAACGGACGACAGCCAGAAAAACGGCTACGGAGAACACAGCTATGGCGACTGGATAATCGATGTGAAAGCAACTGCTTCTCAGGAGGGTAGTAAGCACAGAGAATGTACGGTTTGCCAATATCGTGAGACGGCCAGCATTCCAGCAGACAGCGGTTCGGGAGATGATCCAAATGAACCCGGTAAACCCAGCGATAAGCCCAATGATTCCGACAACTCCGGTAACACGAATAAGCCCAATCGCCCCGACAGTTCGAAAAATATTTCCGTGGCGAAAAAGCAGTTGAAGACGCAGCTTGCGGCGAAGCTGAAAAAGCAAGTCAAACCTCAGTTGAAAAAACAGCTGAAGCCTAAGCTGAAAAAGCCGGTGAGTGCGAAACGCAAAGCTAAGCTGAAGGCAAATTTGAAAACAAAACTCAAAAAACAGCTAAAAGCCAAGTTAAAGCCGCAATTTAAGCAGAAATTTGGAAAGAAGCTGGGGAATCAATTCAGTAAAACCTTTGATACGCAATTTAATTCTGAATTTACAAAACAGTTTAACGCACAGTTTAAAAAGCTGTTTAAGCAGCTCTCAGCGAAAGCGAAACAGGCGAAAAGATAATTAACACACGGAGAAAAGACCATTGGTTAGTCCGATGGTCTTTTCTTATATCTTGGGTTTGTCAAGTTAAATGTGTAAGTTTTTTATTAGCGGTCTTTGTGACCGCT